>CAINDV010001379.1 GCA_903847485.1 uncultured Verrucomicrobiota bacterium | reverse complement strand
TGCGGGCCCCCCCGATAAATGGTAATCTCGGCGCCCCTCCGTCATGAATAACCACTTTCGAGATCTTGCGTGTTTCCGCCGGCTGTTGGCGTTTGTCTGCTGCACACTTCTGGCCGTTTTTTCAGCCGCGCGGCTTGGCGCGGGCGGGGCGACCCTGCCGGATGCTCCGACCGGGGTCGTGGCGGTGGCAGGCGCCGCCCAGGCGGTCGTGAGCTTTGTGGCCCCGGTCAGTGACGGCGGCGCCGCCATTACAGGTTATACTGCAACCGCGAGCCCGGGATCCTTCGCCTCCACGGGAACGGGTTCGCCTCTGACCGTGACGGGCCTGGCGGCCGAAACCAGCTACACGTTCACCGTGATCGCAACCAACTTCATCGGCTCCAGTGCGGCGGCGACTCCGTCGGCGGCCGTCACGCCGGGTGGAAACTGGGCGCGCAACTACGGACTCAGCGGAAGTATGAGTTCATTTTACACGACGGCCACGGATGCGGCCGGCAACGTTTACGCGGCCGGAAATTTTGGTAGCGCCACGTTGACCGTGGGAACCACCACACTGACCAGGATCGGCTCGAACGACGCCATGGTTGCGAAGTTCGACTCCAACGGGGCGGTGATCTGGGCCAAGAGTTTTGGCGGCAGCGGCGGCGCGTCCATGTATCCGCAGTCCCTGGCCGTCGATACCGCGGGAAACACCTATCTGGCGGGTTTCTATAATGGTGCCAGCTTGACTACGCCGCCCCTGACCAAGGCCGGCAGCAGCGATGGGTTCTTGTTCAAGTTCGATTCTGCGGGGGAGCTCGTGTGGGCGCAGAGATACGGCGGCAGCGGGGCAACCACCTATGTGTACGGCGTGGCAGTGGATGCCGCGGGGAATGTGTACTTGGGGGGGAATTTCATGTGGGCGAACCTGACCACGCCCGCGCTTACGAAGATCGGCAACAGTGATGCCTTTGCCTTCAAGATTGACCCAACTGGAACGACGGTGTGGGCGAAAAATTTCGGTGGGACTTCGGTCGTGGCGAATGGCGTGGCGGTGGATACCGCGGGGAATGTGTACCTGGGGGGGTATTTTGCCGCGGGAAATATGACGACTCCGGCGCTGACGAAGACCGGCACCATTGATGCCTTTGTGCTCAAGCTCAGTTCGGCGGGGGCGGTGACTTGGGCAAAGAATTTTGGCGGCACCGGCGCCAGTGCTTACGGCAACAGCATTGCGGTCGACAGCGGAGGCAACGCCTACTTGGGAGGATATTTCAAGGACGCCAATCTGACTGCGCCGGTGTTGACCAACATCAGCACGACCGACGCGTATGCCATCAAGCTGGATACCAGCGGAACCGTCACCTGGGCGAAGAATTTTGGCGGCAGCGGCGCCAGCGCCAGCGCCACGAACATCAGGGTCGACAGTGCGGGCAAGGTCTACCTGGCCGGCACCTTCAGTGGGGCGGACCTGACCACCCCGGCGCTGACGAAGCTGGGCGTGACCGACTCGTTTGCGATCAAGATCGAGGCCAGCGGGACGACGGCGTGGTCGAAGAACTTCGGGGGCAGCGGGGCCAATGTCACCGCAAGAGGCCTGGCGGTGGATATGGCCGGCAGCATCTTCCTCGCCGGGTATTTCGATTCCTACAGCCTGACGACACCGGTGCTGTCCAAGATCGGCTACGGGGATGCCTACCTGATCAACCTGAAAGAGATGGGATCCACGATCGTCGTCAAAGCAAAACCGCTGGTATCCAATGAAGAGCTAAAAGATGAATTGACGGGGATCATG
>CAINDV010001378.1 GCA_903847485.1 uncultured Verrucomicrobiota bacterium | reverse complement strand
GAGCCGGTGGAATTGGGCAGCGGGGGTGGCGGTGGAGGTGGCCAGCCAGGCTGGGGCTCGGGAGGTGGTTCGCTGCAATTGATCGTGGCGGGGACACTCCGGGTGGACGGGGTGATCAGCGCGGCGGGTAACTGGAATTGGGAGGGTGGGGGTGGCTCAGGCGGCAGCGTCAATCTTCGGGTGGGAACGCTGAGCGGAAGCGGCGCGATCACGGCGCCAGGGGGCAGCGCTTCGAATGTCAACGCGGCGGGGGGCGGTGGAGGCCGGGTAGCCGTGAGAGTAGTGACGAACCTCTTTACCGGATCGGCTGCGGCTTTGGGCGCAAAGTTCGCAGACCCCAACCGCTCTGGCGGCGATGGCACTGTTTACGTTCAGCAAGGCTACATCATGGCCAGGCTACGCCTGTTTTCTCCCGTACCGCGAAACGGCCTCTGCCTCCGAGCGCTTCCGACTCTGGTGTTCGCGGCCACTTGGCCACTGAGCACCAATAACCTTGGCGCCACCAACTTCACCGTGGCGGGGCCAGCGGGCAGTCTCTGCGCCACCAACCTCGTGCATGTCGGTGGCCTCTACTATGCGGTTACATTTCCTCCTTTGGCCGTGGACGGCGCCTATCACTTCCGCGTTCTGCCGACCTTGCTCAACTCTGACGGAAATCCGCTCGACCAAAACGGCAACGGTATTCCCGGTGAGCCTGATGACGCCTTTTCTTTCGATCTCGTCCTCGACACTGCCCCGCCGCACATCACGCAACAGTCGCCCGCTGGAGACATCGCGGGGACGGTCACTTTCCTCGATTTTTGGTTCAGCGAGCGCATGGACCCGGCGACCTTCGTTCCCAGCACAGTCGCGCTCACGAATCCCGCCGCCAGCGCCGTAGCCGTCAGCGGCATTCAAGAAGTGGGCTTGAGCCGCTACCGCATCAGCTTCCCCTCGCAGACGCTGACCGGCCAGTACCGAATAGTCATCAATTCCAACGCGACAGACCTCGCGGGCAACGGGTTGGCCGCCACTCCCGTACCCCTCACCTTCAACCTTGTGCCGGTGGACTTGCAACTCACCAATCTTACAGTCAAGACCAACGAGCTTTGGTGCAACGATCTCGCAACCATTTCATGGAGCGGACGCAATAACTCCGGCGCGGCATTGCTGGGGAGTTGGCAGGATGCTGTCTACTTGTCTCAGGATGACCGCTGGGACATCAACGATCTATTGCTGGGCACCGTGAGTCACGACGGTGGACTCTCCGCTGGCGGGATTTATGCCGTTACGAATACATTCTTTATTCCCGGTGCATTGCCAGGTAGTTACTACCTGCTGGCTCGCGCTGACATCAAACGTCAGGAGCATGAGAACGGCGCTGACACGAACAACACGGTAGCCCTTGGACCCCTGGCTTTGGGCGTGCCTGGGCTTTCCATAAATGCCGGCCCTGAGAATTCGACGCTAACCTCCGCGCAGCGCGGGCGATACTATGCCGTGACTCTGCCCCCAGGGCAAAGCCTGCGCCTGACGCTGAATGGTCTCGCAGCTTCTGGGCAGAATGAGTTGTATGCGAGCCTCGGGGCGATGCCCACGCGCACGGTGGCCGATTTCCGTGCCACGGCTTCCGGCCAAACCCAACAAGTCGTCCTTCCGAGCCCTCCAGGTGGAGGAACCTATTACATCCTCGTTTATGGGAACGATTTAAGCAGTGGCTCCATGCCGTTCACGCTCACCGCGGAAGGGGCTGCCTTCTTCGTCGAGAACCTCACACCAGGTGTCCAGGGAAACGCGGCTTCGGCGATCCTCACGCTCACTGGCGTGAGTCTCGACGAAACCACGCGTGTAGAATTCGTCGGCACCAACGGCATCGCCTACCATCCGGCATCCACCCTTTTTCTCAACAGCGCTACGCTGCGCCTGTACCTGGATCTCACCAATTGGCTTGCCGGCACGTATGACCTTCGCGCTTTCAAAGGCACCAACACGGCTTTCTCGCCTGGCGCCTTTCGTGTGCTGCAAGGTGGAATGCCGCGGCTTGCGGCCTGGCTCGAGTCACCAAAAGCCTTCGGGTTCAATATTCCGATCAGACAGAGTCTTTGGATTACCTACAGCAATTGCGGCACTGTCCCCATGCCGGCCCCAATCCTGACGCTACACGGCTTATACGCCCGAGGCGAGTGCTTCGTGCGCCTGACCACCGATCCAACAATACTTCCACAGTATGGAAAAGAATATTTTCCAGGCACCTCAGATACTGTGACAACATTCGGCTTGGGCACTAGTTCAACGCCATGGATTCTCCAGCCGGGCGAGTCCGGGCGAGTGCCTATTTACTACCTTGGTATTTGGGGTACTTGCCACTCACTTTATGAAGGTATCGAGCATACTCTTAACAGTCATAGCGCTGCAGATGTTCGCTATTTGGATTGGGTAAACCTTCAGAACCTTACTCTGGGGATGCAGCTAAACTATGATCAAGATAGAGTGTTGCGTGCGAATTATGCGGCGATCCTCGGCAGTACTTGGGGCAGTTACGCTCAGAAAATGGGGGAGGACTTGGGGTATTTGTGTGGCCTCGGCCACAACATCTCTGCCTTCAGCGACGTCTGGCGTTTTCAACAACTCAAGGCTTCCGGCGCGCTTTGTCCGGTGAAGACGCTGGCGCACGCGACCGATGCCGCGGCCCCAGGTTCTGGTTTCCCGTTGCTGTTTCAACGCGTTTACCAGCAGGCGGTCATCTCCCGCTTGCGGTTCGGGAGGCTGGGTCGAGGCTGGAGCCATAATTGGGAGATTAGTGCCTTGCAGGTTCTCAACTCACGGCGTGGCGGAGAACACATGGCTGTAGTGCGAAATCCCGCCAGCGGCGATCGCTGGTTTACGCGGCTCGGCGAAGGGGTCTTCGCTCCTTCCGCCGGAGACTACGGCTCACTCGTCCATACTAATGGAGCCTTCCGGCTTCTCGAACAAGATCAAACCGAATGGCAGTTCCGGCCCGATGGGCAACTGGATTACGTGCAGGATAACAATGCCAATCGCGTCACCCTAAGTTATGCGGATGGCAGATTGTCGGCACTGACTCACTCCAGCGGAAAGCAATTCCTGCTGGACTACAATGCCCATGGCCGCCTGTGGCATGTGACCGACCCCGTGGGTGCGGGCACGGATGACGATCTCGTGACCACCTACGAATACGATTCAACCGGAGAACATCTGCTCAATGTCAGGCAGCCGGGCAACCGCGTAACCCAGTTCGCGTACGATACCGGGCACGGTCTGGCTCTCGAACACGCGCTGATCTCCATCACCAACGCCGATAATCGCTCCGATTCCTTCACCTATGACTCCATAGGCCGCCTGGCCTCCATTTCAAGGAGTGCGACTGCGGGCGTCGTCTCACAAGTTGCGATCTCATACGGGCAAAACGGCGAGGCCAAATTGCAGGACGGCACGGGTCGCCAGACGACCGTTTGCTTTGGCGCGTATGGCGAGGTGGCGCAAGTGCGCGACGGTGAGAATCGCGTCCTGAGTCTCAACTTGGGGACGAATCTCCTGCTGGAGGCCATGACCCTCCCAGGAGGCGCACGCTACCAGTACACCTACGGCTCCAGGGGCTTGCCGATCGCCATCCAGGACCCGCTTCAACAGGTGATCTCGCTGGTTGCCCATCCGACGCTGAACCGCCTGACCCGTATCACGGATGCCCGAACGAACTCCCTGAACTACAGCCTCGACAGCCGTGGGAACGGAACTTCCGTCGCTTTTGAGGACGGTTCCCATGAGGACTTCGGCTATGATGTCCAGGGGAACGTCGTCACCCGGACTAACCGGCGGGGCGGGGTCATCGAATACCGCTACAACGCTACCGGCCAATTAACCCACAAACACTACTCGAGCAGCCTTGGTCCGGTGGATTTCTACTACACTTACGATGCTGCCGGCATACTGCGCACGGCCGTTGGTCCCGAAGGTACCAACAGCATGACCTACGATCCCAACACCGGCTGGCTCACGCACATCGAGTATCCTGGTGGAAAAACGTTCTTGTTCGACCACGATGCCATGGGCAACCGCACGCGTAGAACGGATCAGGATGGCTATGCGGTAGCCTATCTGTATGACGCCGCAGGCCGGCTCAAACGGATGACCAACAGTTCCGGTCAGTTGCTGGTGGATTACGACTATGACGCGGCCGGTCGAGTCAGCCGGAAGACTCTTGGCAACGGCATCTTCACCACCTACACCAACAACGGGGCTGGACAAGTTCTTGCGCTCGTCAACCACAAGCCGGACGGCTCGCTCCTTTCCGCCTACGAATATACCTACGACGAGGCAGGCAGGCGCACCTCCATGCGCGACACCCGCAGCTACGATCCCGCGACGCTGAACGCGCAATCCACCAGCACGTTGCAGACCTATGGCTATGATGCTCTCGGCCAGTTGGCGAACGTGACCTATTCCAGTGGTCGGGTCGTCAGCTACAGCTATGACGCGGCTGGCAACCGGACGGCAGTGGTGGACTCCGGGGTCTCAACCCCCTATCAGGCCAACGCCCTCAACGAATATACATCCGTCGGGGCCACCACCTGTTTGTACGATGCGGATGGCAACCTTACCAACAAGACGGAGAACGCGGTCACCACGAGCTACACTTACAATGCCGAAAACAGGCTGATCGGAGTCTCGGCACCCACAGACACATGGACCTACGACTACGACTCTTTTGGGAACCGCATCTCGACGACGCATAGCGGACAGGCGATCCACTACGTCGTTGACCCGGCTGGCCTGGGCAATATCACGGCGGAGTACGACGCGACAGACAATCTCTCCGCGCGTTATGAACATGGCTATGGGCTGCTGGCACGTTTGGATTCCTCAGACACCCCGGCGTACTACTCTTTCTCTGCTATCGGCCACACCAGCGAAATGACCGACCCGGCAGGCGAGCCACTCAATGCGTATGCTTACGATCCATTCGCCAATCCTCTTTCTAAGAACGAAACGGTGCAGAACCCTTTTCAGTTTGTCGGGGAGTTTGGCGTGATGAACGAGAAAGTTTGCTTTGTGAACATGCGCGCGAGGTCCTATGACCCTAAAACTGGAAGATTCGTGTCGCCTGATCCCATAGGACTAACCAGTGGAGACGCCAATTTGTACAGATATGCTAGGAATTCTCCAATTGTGGGGTGCGATCCTTCCGGATTGGACACGGCCGACGACATAGACACCACAGTGAGTGGACTTTGTGGCTTGGGGACCGGACTCAGTCTCGCTGCCGTCGCTGAAGGACTCATTACCAAAGTAAACCCGTTTATCGCTATTACTTGCCCGATGGCAATAGGAGGCATCAAGCTGGGCAAGTTGGTGCCCATACCTGATTTCGCTAATCCAGCACCGCTCGGTCCAATGCCAGCTTTTTTCCCAGACGGGGGTATTCCAGGTAAGCCGTGGTGGTGGCGCCCAGGTGGTCCAGATCCGTGGGGACCCGGTGGGCCGTTTGATCCGTGGGGACCCGGTGGGCCGTTAGGCCCTGGAACCCCCGATGGTCCCGGGAACGGCGGCGGTGCATCAGGAGAAACCTTTGGGAGCTATGATCCCAATGATAAAATTGGTCCGGCCGGGTACGGCGTCGGGGCGTTTGTGCAGTTCGGCAACGTCTTGTCTTACGAAATTCACTTCGAGAACAAGAGCGACGCCACTGCCCCGGCGCGGGAGATTGTCGTCACCGACCCCCTTGATCCCAACCTTGATCTCGACACGCTGGAAATCGTTGAGATCTCTTTCGGCACCAACACGCTCAGTATCCCTCTGGGCCTGAAACAATACGAAGATTTGGTTCCCATCGGCGCTGGTGCGTCGAGTGTCTTCGTGGACGTGCGTGCCGGTTTGGATTACCAGACACGGACGCTCACGCTGCGGCTCAGCGCCTTGGACCCGCTGACGGGCTGGTATCCGGAAGACCCGCTGGTGGGCCTGCTTTACCCGGAGGACGGCACGGGCCGGGGCCAGGGGCACATCACCTACCTGGTGCGCCCGCGCGCCGGTACGACCACGGGCACAGTCATCACCAATCAAGCGAGCATTGTCTTCGACTACAACGACCCGATCGCGACGCCGCTGGTGTTCAACACCATTGATGCCGGCGCGCCGCAGAGCAGCGTGGCCGCGTTGCCGGGCGAGAGCGGTCGGACGTTCCTGGTACAATGGGCCGGCCAGGACGACGCCGGCGGCACGGGCGTGGCGAGCTACGACGTGTATGTGTCCACCAACGCCGTCAACTTCCTGCGCTGGCTGGCCTACACAACGAACCGGAGCGCGTGGTTCGTGGGCGAACCGGGCCGGAGCTATTCCTTCTACGCCATCGCTCGCGATTGGGTTGGAAACGAGCAATCCGCACCGGGCAACGCCCAGGGCCAAACCACCGTGCCGACGAACGCGCCAGTGCTGGCCGTGGTGACGAACCGCGCGGTGATGCCGGGATCTTTGCTGTCCATCACGAACACGTTAGTTAGTGGAACGTCGCTGGGCGCGTGGCGGTTCATGCTCGGCCAGGGCACGCCGACGGGCGCTACGATCAACGAGACCAACGGCGTTTTTAGTTGGATGCCCAGTTGTTCCCAAGCCAGCCGCAGTTACCCCATCACCGTCTGGGTTACGGACACCGGCAATACGAACCTGCTGGATGCCACGTCGTTCGCGGTCGTCGTGAGCGAGTGCGTAGTGCCTAGCTTAGGCCGGTTGGTCTTGCAGGCCGGAGATAGCGGCAAAGTGCCTATCCATCTTATCTCCAGCGTTCCGCTCACGAATCTGGCCATGACCGTGGCAGCGGCAGCCGGTCGGCTAACCAACCTCTGGGTCGAATCCATCCTGACCCAGCAGATCTGCACGGCGTCCCTCACTCCGTCCGTCTCGAACACCGTGCCGGACAGCGACCTGTTTGACCTGAGTCTGTTGACATGCAGCAACCAGTTCCTCATCGGCACGCAGCAAGTGGCCTGGCTGCATTTCAGCACGGTGTCAAACCTGCCGTCGGCCTTCGTGAGCCTCAACTTGGATGACATCACTGGCTATCAGTCCGACGGCACCGCCGTGCGCAACTTCGCCCCGCAGTCCGGGCGGCTGGTGATCATCGGGGAGGAACCGCTGCTGGAGTGTCTGCTAGGCACCAATGGCTTTCCCAGTTTGGTCCTCTACGGCAAAACCGGCTGGAACTGCGAAGTGCAATCCAGGCCATCACTACAGGCGGCACCGTGGCAGTTCCGCCTGCAGCAAACGATGACTGACTTATTCCAAAGCTTCGACCTGGCACCCGGAACCAACCGCACGCAGTTCTTCCGCGCATTACGGAACTGAGGGAACACAGTGCGGTGTCAAGCCTCGCATTTCACTCAACGATGCAACCGGGGTATCCCCAAGTTGTCGGTTACGTCAGGAGGCCGCCGGGTGCGGGCACCCGGCCTGCAACAGCGACCGTGTAGGCCCGGTGTCCTCACCGGGCGTTCTCGGACACCGACAACCTGGGGATGTGCTGCGATGCAGGCTCGGCAGCTTGCCAGCCTGAGCCACGGCTCACGGATGCGGGGCAGCTTCGCGCGCGAGGTCCTTGACCGCCCGGCGCTGCGGACGCACGGGCGCTTCCGCCGAGTAACCGATGGGCAGCAGCGCCACCGGACGCCAGTCCGGCTGCGCCTTCAGGATGTGATTCACCGCGTGGTCGTCGAAGGCGCCGACCCAGACGGAGCCGAGGCCGAGAGCGGCGGCGGCGAGTTGCGCGTAAGTGCAAGCCACCGTGGCATCCTGGAGCGAATACAGGTCGTGGCCGCGGTGCTTGTATTTGGCGGCGGACATTTCTTTGTGCGCGAAGAACGCCAGGACGACTGGTGCCTGCACGAGCGATTCCTGGTCCAACGCGGCCCGGGAAAGCGCCTGCTTGGTTTTCAGGTGGCGGACCACCACGATGATGTAGGCCTGTAAATTGCCGGCGGACGGGGCGTGGTTGGCCGCCTCGATGATGCGCGTGATCTTATCCTCCTCCACCGGTTGCGCGGTGTAGGCGCGGATGGAGCGGCGCGCGTTAATCAGTTTGAAAAAATCCATGCCGCAGCTTGCACTGCGGGGCGGGCAGGTTTCAAGCAAAACGCGGCGACCATCCCGTTTCAGTCCCAGACGCCCAGGGCGCGCAACTGCTGCCCGGCCTGGCCGGCCCAGCCGCGATTGGCAGCCGGACTGGCGGGGCTGGGATGCAGCACCTTCCCGATCTTCAAGGACGTTTCGCCGAAAACCAGCGCCGCGCGTTTGGCCGCGAAGTCGCCCACGCCGATCAGCCATTCGGGCTGGATAAGCTCGACGAGGCGTCGCAAATGGTCGTCACAGGCGGCATGCAGCGGCGCGGCGGAGGCGGCGGGGAGCTTGTCCGGCGTGAGGTTGCTGCCGGTCGCGGACAGAAAGGCCAGCGGACAGAAGTTCGCGACGAAATGATCGGCGAAGAATTTCTCCGGCGTCCCAAACCGCCCGGCGAACAAGCCCCACAGCCGGCGTCCGCTGACTTCGGAGCGCCGGCACGCGAAGCCTTCGACGGGCCGTTTCGGGTGTTCGCGGCGCGGCCTGGCCACGTCTGCTGCGATGCCCAGCCAGTCGCGCACGGCGGCGATTTCACCGAACGGCACGCCCGTCTGCACCATGCCGAACGGGCCGGGATTCATGCCGAGGAAGACCACGCGCTTGCGCCCGACGCCGAACCGGCGCAGGTAAATTTCGTGCGGCGCCCAGGCGTAATCGAGCGGTTGATAAACGAACGCGACCGGCGGCGGAAACTTCAGCCGGTCGAGCTGACCACGTAGTTTGAGCGCGGCGGTGATGAGTGGCTGAGGCATGTGAGTGGCAGCTCCGGTCACCGGCGTAATCGGCTGGTTGGGTGAACCGGGCTGCCGGCCTGGCCGGTGGTCACCCCTTCCGGCTGCGTGCCCCGGTCGGGCTGTAGGGTGATCGCTTCCGGGACGGTCCTGCCTGGAGTTGGCCGTCTCGGGGCGCGAGCTTGGCGGCGAGCGGGGTGGCCGGTGGTGCCGAGGGCGGATTGGAACGGGCGGATTTTGGGGCCTGGGGCACTTTGGGCGTGGGGGCGACAAACCGCGCCGTCTCGGGATCCGCCGCCGCCGGGGTCCAGGTGGGACGCACGAGCGGCGGCCAGATTTCGTGGGCGGCGCGCACCAACCGCCGGCCGGAGAGGCGCAGGCCCAGCGGCGTGCGGAGGATCCCCTCGTTGAGGGCCGGGTCGCAGCCGAGGCTGTTGGCTTCGTTCACGGCTTGGCTGGAGCTGCGACAGGCACCGACGCCTTGGAGGAATTCCAGGTCGGCGTTGAAAAAGCTGGGGTAAAACAGTTTGAAGAAGAGGGCCGCCGGCCAGGCCCGCAGCGGCAAACAACGCCAGAAGATCCGGCGTTCAAAGGCTCCGGGCGCGCACCCGAAACGGCGGCAATAGGCCGTCTTGAACGTCTCCGGCGCGGCGGTGAGATTGGTTTCGTCGGGCATCGCTCCGGCAGAATGGCTGGCATCCGTTTCCGTGGGAAGCGAAAAATACGGACGCGCCTTTCACGCTCCACTCTGCTCGCCGCCGGCGGTCGCTGAGCTTGGTTGTGCGGCCGACCATCCGGCTGGTCGTCGGCTTCAACCCGCCGGCCGCGTGCGTTTCCCATTTCCAAGTCGGAGATCGGCCGGAAGGGTTGCGGCTCAAGTGCGGCAGGTCAGGCGGAACTTACCCGAAGGGGTGGGCAGGAGCACTGCCACCGCCTCGGTTACGACGGGGCCGGGAAGCTGGAGTTGGGCTTCCAGCCGTGAAGTCAGGGCGTCCAACTCTCCGGCCGCCAGGCCATCCCCTTCCGGCACCAGGCGCAGATCACAGGCACCGTTTTCATCTTGCCGAAGCTGATAATGCACCAACCCTTCCACCTCCTTGAAACACTGGTCCACTTGCCAGGTCGTCACGCGCCGGCCCGCTCGATCCCGCAGTGAGTCGCGCTCGCGTCCGTGAACCACGTAGGTCGGCCGGGGCGTCTGTTCCCGCCGTTCGACGAGGTCGCCGATCCGATACCGCACCAGCGGCGTGAACTCGTTGGACAACGTGGTCACCGCCAGCGCGCCGATGCCACCCGCGTCGGTGTCCACCACCTCCAAGAAAGCCGTCTCCGTGCTGGGCTTCATCGCGCCGCGCTCGTCTTCCATGAGCAGGTGGCCCGTTTCGGTGGCGCCATAGAGGTTGATGACCGGAACTCCGAACACCCGTTCCAAGATGCGTTGGTGGACTACGCTGACAAACTCATAACTGCAAAGCACAAACTCCAACGTCGGGAACCGGATCCCCTGGCGCTCGCAGTAGAGCGCGAACCAGGTGCCATGCACCGGATCCACATCGAGAAACTGCGGTGCCCACTCGGTCGTTTCCGCCGCCATGTCGCCTAGTTCCTTCTCACTTAGCAGGAAGGGAATCCGCGACTGGTTCGCATACCGTGCGGTGCCCTGGGTCCGATGGGCGCACGGTAACCACTTAGAAGGGCACGCGGTGCCGCTGCAAGCGGGCGTGGTAAGGACTACGCGCCGGGGTTGGGGATGGGCGTCCAGCACCCGCGCCACGAAAGCATTGAGGCGGAGAGCGCGTTCCTCCTGGGCCGCCCACCAACCGCGGCCCAGCAGCACCGGCACGCGCTCGCCCGAGGTTCCCGAGGTGTGCTCCAATTCCACCAACTCGTCTTCCAGCAGCGTTTCCAACACCTGTCCCGCGCGCAGAAAATTCCGGGGAGAATGTTCCCGTATCTCCTGCTTGGTGATGAAGGGCAGGCGAAAGAAGTCGCGCCTGGCTCCGGCCGGTGCCGGGACTTCGCGCTCCCGTTCCAGCCAGGTCCGGTAAGCCGGCAATGCCTGCCAGCGGGGCATCCACTCGTCCAACCGGACCAGTTGCTCCGCTTCCCAGGCGCGTTGAGGTGTTGTGAACATGCTTAGTTGGAGGATCGCGCAACGCGACCCTCGATCGGCCGCTAATCTCAGTGCTTCATGGCTGCTTGTCAAAACGACCGCTCCGTAGAGTGAGGCACAGTGTCTCCCCCAGTGGGCGGGGGCCACCGGATAGTGCGGGTCCGGGAGCGCCGGATTCATCCGGCAGCGGCTCGCGCTCCGCCTCGCCCCGCCGGGTCAATCCGCCGTTCCGCTGCCCAGCGGAAGCCAAAGTCGCACGGAAGGATGCGCCCTGCCTGACGCCGCGCCGCGACCGCAGGTCCGGTGGCTGCGCCGTCATCGGGAACCCGGAAGGCTGACGGCAGGCGCTCGTTTCACGCTCCCGGCCTTGGAGCGGAAGGCGGATTGGCTGCCCAAGCAATCAGTTGCCCACGCAACCCATTTGGGCAAAACATGGCGCGGCGAAAAGCGGCCTTGCATATTTGTGGGCGAAGCGGCAACCTTTGCGCCTCCGGTCGGGGCGTAGCGTAGCCTGGTAGCGCGCTTGTTTCGGGTACAAGAGGTCGTGAGTTCGAATCTCACCGCCCCGACCATTCAAATCAGCCTGAAAACATTGAAGAAAATGAGCCTTCCGGCAGTTCGGAAGGCGGCGGCGCGGAGAGCGTCCCCAAACATTCCCCCAATATTTCGGGCGAGTTGGGCGGCGAAAGCGAGCGGAACGTGAAGTTCCCGAAACGACTGCGGCACCGGGGCAAAGGCAAGGTTCTGGCGACAATTTACAAGCGGCCAGATTTTTACTGGGTTTATTTGCGTGCCCGCGTGGACGGCAAACCCCGAAGCCAAATGAAGGACTTCGCCACGTATTCCGCCGCGAAGCCCGAAACCCCGCCCAACGTGCTCCCGCTCGCCCCCGTGGCTACCGCCTGACGTGCCCGAAACAGCGCGGCAAAACCCCATTAACGCCCCCGATTCTGCGGCATACATTCCGTATGCGTGCGCGTTGTGAAGGAAAAATACCTCCGGGACGCGGCGGTCGCCTACCCGAAGGCGGCCAGCTACTTGACCGCCTGGACCAGGACCGTGCGGCTGGCTTCCTGGCGGAGCTTGGCCGACGTGCGGGCCAGCTACCCGACAGCGGACATGGTGCGCGTGGCCAGCGGACGTTCGGTGACAGTCTTTAACGTCTGCGGGAACGCCTGCCGGCTGATCGTAGCCCTACACTACGGCAGCCAGATGGCCTACACGCTCCGCTTCCTCACCCACGCCGAATACAGCCAAGACCGATGGAAAGACGAGCTATGAAGACCAAGACCCGCCTCCGCTTTGCGGACCTGCCCAGAGACTACGCGGGCCTCTGCGCCCTGCTGTTACCCCGCACCATCCACGACGCCGTGGATTACGCCAATACCACCGAAGTGACTAACTGTTACGAACTTTTTTGCGGTCGTAAGAGCGGCCGAAGTGCCGTTGTAGAGATTCTTAGGTTCCGCCCATGCTCTCATCGTACTTTGTGTCCAAATAGCCGCGCTCTGGTCGTACGGTTGCGACGCGGTTGGCCCTTT
>CAINDV010001377.1 GCA_903847485.1 uncultured Verrucomicrobiota bacterium | reverse complement strand
GGGGTTCTCGTAGAAGTAGGAATCACCTTTGAGCGAGACGCCGGGAAGCACGGCGTTGTAGAGCACGCGCTCCAGTTCATCGGCGTAGCGCGCATCGCCCAAGGTCAGGTTCATGTTGTGATGAAAGAAACCGGCACCAATGGCCGCGCAGGTTTCGAGGTAGCCATTGTTCGGCAGCACGTAGTCGGGACCGAAGCCCTCGTGCCCCGCCACGGCTCCCAAGCCGCCAATGACATACATCCGGCGCTCCACCATGTTCTCCCAGAGCCGCTGAGCGGCAGTGAGGTAGTCAGCGCGCCCGTTCACATTTGCCGCGGCGACCAGACCGGCGCACAGCAGCGTAGCCCGCACGGCATGACCTTCGATGGTCTCCTGAAGAAGCACCGGCTTGTGATCCTGGCCGTAGGGTCCGTAGCTCTTCCGGCCATCGTGGTTGCCGCGATTCTCGATCCAGAACTCCGCCAGCTTAAGGTAACGCTGCTCGTCCACCGGCACCGGCATCTGCGATTTCAACTCCGGCATTTCCCGAAAAAGGAGATACAGCTTCACCAGCGCTTCTTCCCCAAGCGAATGACCCGGCACCACGTTCTTATTCGGCGGCGGCCCCATCACATCGGCCATGTGATTGGCGAGTTTGGTCGCGACTTGGAGCAACCGCGTCTTGCCGGTAGCGCGGTAGTAATACACCGCCGCCTCGATCAGCGCGCCGGCGTTGTAAACATCGTGCTGGAGGTTGTCGTCGCCGCCGTTCAAGCCCCAGCGATGCGTCGGTTCGTTCAATTGGGTGTGGGTATTCAGGTAGCCGTCCGGATCCCTGGCAGCGGCGGCGGCAATGCGCTCAATGTAGCCGTCCAGGCGAGCCTCCAGCGCCGGGTCGCGCTCCGCAGCCAGGAAATCGGCACAGCCGCGGATCATCTCGTAGATCAAACCGTCATACCACTGCGGACCGCCGTGCTCGCCGCCAAGACCATCGCGAATCTTGTCGAAGTTGGTCAGCGCGCCATCCTTCTCAAACTTCGCGAAGCAATCGGGAATGGTGACGTCGCGCCACACCTTGAGCTTGGGCGACCAGAACTCGTCCTCGATGCTCACCTGCTGAATCGCAACTGGGATCAGCAAATGAGAATTGGACTCTTCGCCAAAGGCCGAAGCAGCAATCGCCGTCAGGAGAATGGTAATGTTCAGGAGTCTTCTCATGGTCACGCGCCGTGAATATGGCGGCCAATATTCTGGATTTGATGAGGTTCGTCGAGTTCGGAGAAGCAACCGTCATCCCGGACTTGGACGATGAGGTGCTCATGACGTTCAGGATGGCGCAGAGCGTCACGCAGGGTGTTTGGCTATCTGGTAGCGCCTGCCGCGGCCATTGGGGGCCGTAGCCTTGCAAGCGTTCGCGAGCATCTACAAGAGCTGCAACAAAGGCGCGTCGGCGCGGTCGGCATGCTGGCCGACATTCGGCTCCGGCCCGGGCGAGCGCGGCTGCGGCCTGGCGGTCCGAGCGGGGGGATAGGTATGCCCGCCACGCCGCGACTCACCCGATCCGGGGCGACCGAACTGCGCTGCGATCCGGTGCCGCTGCCAGCTGTTCTACGGGGCTTTCAGGCTGATAGCGTCTACAACCAGTCTCTCGCGCTTGAAATTGGTCACACTGTTGGGGGACCACCACGGTCGCGCCGCAGCTCGTTCGGGGGCGGCTTTCAACTCTCGCCTTTTGTGCGCGAAATGTTTATTGGTAATAAGTTATGGGGCGGGAGTCGGAATCGAACGTTCTTTGCCGCAATCGCAGGGCCAATATGCCCGATTTTATTGGTTACACAAGCCTACTCGGCCACTACTCGGCTACTACCAGAACCTACTCGGTTGGTGCCCACTTTGATGCCCATCTCCGGATATCGGAATGGCACAAACCTGCCTTTTGGCGGTGGAAGGAGGGCGATCGTCCAGAACGGTGGCGACGGAGAAACGAGAGCAAGCAACTTGAAGTCGAGCGAGCTTGGGTCGCAGAATCCAACGGCAATTCATAGCCGGTTACTGAGAGATACGCTGGATGCGGCAGCGATACCTCGGCGGTGCAATCCCACACCTGGGACGGGTTCAACGCTCTTGAATCCTGATGTGGGGAAGTTCAAGCTGCAGGTGTGGCCGAACATGTAACAGACTGGATGCAGGTGCGGACGATGTTGAGCGCGCTCCGTATGGCTGCGGTGTGCCTGGGCCTCTTACCGGCTTTCGAAGGTCGTGGCGATGCGCCTTCCGGCGACTCGGAGTATCTGCTCGAAAACTGGCAAGCGGAGGACGGGTTGCCGCAGAACAGTGTCACTTGCCTGGCGCAGACCCGTGACGGGTATTTGTGGCTGGGAACGCACTTGGGCCTGGCACGATTCGACGGGGTGCGGTTTCGGGTGCTCGATGCCGGTAACACGCCAGAGTTAAGAAGCGGACGGATCGCGACGTTGTTCGAGGACCGCCAAGGCTTGTTATGGGTCGGCATCCAAGGCGGGAGTGTGGCGTGTCGGGAGCTTCGCCGGTGGACGAATCGCAGTTTGCCGGAGGGGTTGAGTCACGAGGTGGTGAATGCGATCGGTGAGGATGAGAGCGGTCAACTATGGCTCGGAACGCTGGCGGGACTCTGTCGGTGGCGGGAGGAGAATCTCGTCCGCGCGGCACCGGGGAGCGGCTTGGCGGATCGTGCCGTTACGGGCATGGCCCGGGACAATCAAGGCCTACTATGGGTGCTGGCGGGGAACTCCTTGGGCCGGCTCAGCAACGGAGTCTGGACGACTTCCGCAGCGATGGCCGACGGGCGGGGAGCGGCCGGGGTGTTCCGGGATCGCGCCGGCAGCCTGTGGGTCTTCGGCCAGGAACTGGCCTTGGTCACGAAGAGCGGTGCGTTGACGAACTTTCTGTCGGCCGAAGCGCTCGCGGGGCATTCCATCACCGCCATGAGTGAGGCGGAGAACGGGGATTTCTGGCTGGGAACGCGTGCGGGAACGCTGCTGCGGGTGCGCGGGGGGCAGGTGGCGACCTACGGGACGGGCCGCAGCGGGGCGCAATCCCCGGTGCGCTGTCTGCTGGGCGATCGCGAGGGCAATTTGTGGATCGGAAGCGACGGCGGCGGATTAAGCCGTTTGAAGCCGAGGCACATCATGACTTTTGGCAGCCGGCATGGGTTGCGCAACGAAGTCGTGACCTCGCTGGCGGCGGACGGCGAAGGCGGGCTGTGGGTCGGCACCAAGTGCGGGGGGCTGCATCGCTGGAAGCAGGGGCGCCTGGCCCCGTTTGCGGGAGCGGGATTAAGCGCCAATGCCTGCATCGGGCCGTTGTGCCGGACCCCGGACGGGTCATTGTGGATCGGAACGTTTGGTGAGGGGCTTTTCCGGCTGAAAGAGAGGACGGTCACTCGCTATGGTCCGACTGAGGGACTGGTTGATGGGCAGGTCTTGTCACTGTTGTTGGACCGAGAAGGCACGCTCTGGGTGGGCACCTGCGACGGGGGGGTGCTCCGGATGCAGAACGACCGGTTGGCGCCGCTGCAGTCCACTCCGGCTTTCGGCGGGAAGAATGTCACGAGTTTGCTTCAGCAGGCCAACGGTGATTTGTGGATCGGGACTGGAGGTATGGGGCTGTTTTGCCTGCGCGACGGCCGGCTGAGGCAATTCGGGAAGCAGGAAGGGCTGCGCAGTGATTTTATCCAGACGTTGTTCGTGGATTCGCAGGGCGCGCTTTGGGTCGGCACGGGTGGCGGAGGATTGGCACGCTGGACACAAGAGCGGTTTGTGAGCATCACCACGGCGGACGGGTTGCAGGAAGACATGGTGTCCCAAATCCTTGAGGACGTGCCGATCGGCCATCTTTGGTTGGGAGGCAATCGCGGTTTGTCTCGCGTGGCGCGCCGGGAACTTGAGGAGTTTGCCGCGGGAAGGCGGTTGTCGGTGGCTTCCGTTCCGTTTGGGAAGACCGATGGGATGGAGGCTTTGGAGTGTTCCACCGGCTTTTCTCCGGCGGGATTGCGTTCGCAAGACGATCGCCTGTGGTTCTCCACTGTCAAAGGCCTGGTGCAAGTCACCTCGTTTGCGATTGGCAGCCTGATGCCGGGGATCACAGCCGACAACATCTCCTTCGGCGACCCACGGCTGATTCTGGCCGGAAGCTCCGCCTCGCTTGATTTGGCCGATGTCGTTGGCGGCGGGAATGGTTCTGGCAGCGCGACGAACCAAGGCATTCATCCCGTGACGGGGGAATTCGGGACGGTTTTGGAGAGCATCCTTGTGGACGAACAGTCCCAGCCGGAGGGACGCTACCATCGCTCCGCCGCCCGTTGGGTGGATGGCGTGTTTATCCCGGACGGGGGCGTTGCTCCTGATGGCCGGGTCGTGGTCAGTTCGACCGGGCTGCGGGTGCCCCTGCCGGATACCACGGGGGAGGCGTATGGGCTGATCAGCCGCTATGCGCTGGATCCGAATCCGGCGCACAACCGCCGCCGGGAGACGCTGGGGGAAACGGATTATGGCGCGGCCGGGCACAGCATTTTGAACATGAGCGGGGACCTGGGGATCACGTTCGACCTGGCGGCGGTTCGGGCGGCGACCGGGCGGGATATCGAGCGCTTTACCGCGATGGTCGGCAACGGCTGGGTTGGGCCGGCTGGTTTCTACGTCTTCCTGGACGGCGTTCAAGTGGCCCACCGGAGCGATGTGTTCAAGGATTTGGATCAGCCGGGGACCAAGGTGTTTTCGCTGAATATCCCGATGCCGCGTGCGGCACGGTTTCTCACCTTGGTGACTACGGACGACAAGGACAACCCACGCTACGCCATCAACGCCAACCGGTTGGTGCCGCCGGTGGAGATCGAGGAGGTGCTGGTGGATGGGGTGCGGTTGGCGGAGGAGGGACAGGCTCCTTCGCCGGGCATCCGGGTGCGTCCCGGACAGGAACGGTTGGAAATCCGCTTCACGGCGCTGAGTTTCACAGCGCCGGACAAGGTGCGGTTCCGCTACCAGTTGGAAGGCTTCGATCCCAAGTGGGTGGAGGCCGGCAGGGAGCGGTTGGCACGCTACACCAAGCTGCCGTTTGGGGGATACCGCTTTCATGTCATCGCGTGCAACAACGATGGCGTGTGGAACGAGACCGGGGCGTCGCTCGCGCTGACGGTCATTCCGCCGCTCTGGCGCACGGGGTGGTTCCTGGGTGTTTCCGCGTTGGCGGCGACCGTCGGCGTGGCTGGGACCGCGCGGTTGGTCACGAAGCGCCGGATGCAACGCAAGTTGGAGCGGGTGCGCCAACAGCACGCCATCGAGCAGGAGCGCACGCGCATTGCCCGCGACATGCATGACGAGATCGGCGCCAAGCTCACCAAGATTTCCTTCCTCAGCGAGTTGGCCAAACGCGACTTGCCCGACCCGCCCGAGGCCGAAAAGCAGATTGACCAGGTCTCGGACACCGCGCGCGAACTCATTCGGGCGCTGGATGAAATCGTCTGGGCGGTCAATCCGAAGAACGACACGGTGGAGAATCTGGCCAACTACCTCTGCCGTTATGCGGGGGATTATTTCCAAAACACCGATCTCCAATGCCAGTTCGACATCCCGACGCAGGTGCCGGATTGCGGCCTCTCAGCCGACGCACGACACAACCTGTTCCTCGCGGCAAAGGAGGCGATGCACAACGCGTTGCGACACTCCGGAGCGACGGAAGTGCGTGTGCGGATCGGGATCCAGCCTGACCGGTTGGAGGTCTTCGTCTCGGACAATGGCCGGGGTTTCAACCCTACCGCCGCCCCGCCGCCCACGGCCGCCCGGCGGCGCATCGGGAACGGGTTGGCCAACATGCGGCAACGGCTGGAAGACATCGGTGGTCGCTGCGAAATTGCGAGTGCGCCGGGACGGGGAACCACCGCCTCCTTCATCCTGCCGCTGCCTCCGCGATCGGAACAGGCCAGCCCATGACCGGCCGGGGCCGACACTCCCGCTTGTCCCCACTTCATGTGATTGCCTGGCTTGGCAATTCAGCGGAAGCTATGTGGCCGGTCGCATGGACTCAATGGGACTACCGATCAACATATGCATCGTCGAAGACGACTTGGAACTGAGCAAGAGCGTCGTGCGCTACCTTGACGGCGCGCCCGGCTTTCGCTGTCTGGGTGCCTTCGCCTCGGGCGAGGAAGCGTTGGAGTTCATCCCGCAGCAGCAGCCGGCCGTGGTGCTGATGGACATCAACCTGCCGGGCATGAGCGGCATCGAATGCGTGCGGCAACTCCGCGTCTCCATGCCGGCACTCCAGGTCATCATGCTCACGGTCTATGAGGATACCGATCAGGTCTTCCAGTCCTTGGCGGCCGGCGCGGTGGGCTACCTGGTCAAGAGCACCAAGCCGTCCCACATTCTGGAAGCGATTCGTGACGTGCAAACCGGCGGCTCCCCGATGTCCAGTCACATTGCGCGCAAAGTGGTGCAGGCGTTCAGGCCGGCGGCTCAGGCTGAGGCGACGGGAAAACATTTGACGCCGCGCGAGCAGCAGGTCCTGGAGTTGTTGGCGAAGGGGGCGCCCTACAAGCAAATCGGGGACGCGATGGGTATCGGTATTGAGACTATCCGCACTTACATCCGGCGCATCTACGAAAAGCTGCACGTCCACTCCCGTATTGAAGCCGTGATGAAATACATGGACAGCCGGGAGCGATCGGCACGACCGCCGAAAGGAGCAAGCAGGTGATGAAAATGCCTATGAGGAACGACCCTATTCAAACTACTGAACGCGAGATAAGGTGCCTGGCAGCTCTGGCGGCGGTGATGCTGTTGCCTCTGTGCTCGCCGGCCGCCACCGAGCGCGTCGTCCGCCCGGACGGGGACGCGGACCTGATCGAGACGGGGAGCGCGTCGCCCTTCACCACCTACCGCCGGGAGCTTCGGAATCCGGGCACCACGGATCGAGAAGTTCGGATGGTCGAGTTCCTCCGAGACGTGCCACTGACCGGGGCGGCTCAGGAATGGCGGACCCTCGGCGTGGATGGCTTGAGGAGTGCCGAGTTGCCCGCCTCCAGTTACCTGTTCCTCGGCTTGGCGCGGCCGGATGCCAGCGGCGGCACGGTCGCGGGATGGATTACCCAGGAGCGTGGCAGCGGCAGTGTCCACAGCAAAACCAACGGCCGGGGAGTGACGATCACGGGCCGGTTGGAGTTTGGCCGGTTGCGGATCAAGCCTGGACAGCGCGTCATCACCGATGCCTTCGTCATCGGTCAGTTTGCAGACGCGAGGGAGGGTTTGGAGACCTACGCCGACGCCATTGCGCAGGTGAATCACATCAAGCTGCCGAAGATTCCCAACGGCTACTGCACTTGGTATTCCAGCCCCCACGGCGGCGCTTCGGATGAAAAGGCGCTGGCCGAACTGGGCGCTTTCTGTGCGAAAGAACTGACGAAGTATGGCTTCGACACGGTCCTGGTGGACGATCAGTGGCAAGGCCCGGCTATCACGAAGGGCGGCATCATGGGAGCGGGGCCGACCGGCAACTTCACCCGCCACGACCCGCAAGGCCCGTATCCTTCGGGCATGAAGGCGAACGCGGACATGCTCGCCGGCAACGGCCTCCGCGCTGGTTTGTGGTTCACCCCGTTCGCATGGGATCCGCGCGATCCGCTCTTCAAAGAGCATCAGGACTGGTTCGTCAAGAAGACCACCGGTTCGCTCTACGAGGTGCTGTGGGCGGGTTGGTGCCTGGACATGACCCACCCGGACGCCCGTACCTTCTTGAGTAACTCGGTCCAACGCATCACGCGTGAATGGGGGTATCGCTACCTTAAACCCGACGCCATGTGGTGTGGCCTGGCAGCGCGTTGCACCTATCCCGGAACCGCCTATGTGGACGAGCAATTCGGCGACGCCGTCTTCCATGATCCTGCCATGACCGGCATAGAGGCGTATCGCACCGGCATCCGGACGATGCGGGCGGCGGCTGGCGCCGGCACTTACATCGCTGCCTGCAACGTCGCGCAGAACTTTCGCTCGATGGGCGGGGCCATCGGCTTGGTGGACGCCATGCGCATCGGACCGGACACCGGGGCCGACTGGGGGGCCATTCTGCCCAACTTCCACCTCGGAACCCGGCTGTATTTCCTACACAACCGGGTCTGGCACAACGATCCGGATTGCCTGATGGTGCGTGCCCCGCTCACCCTAACCCAGGCCCGCTCGTTCGCCTCCTGGGTGGCGCTGTCCGGCAGCCTGAATCTGGTCAGTGAGTGGCTGCCGGGTTTGCCGGCTGACCGGCTGGATTGTATCAAGCGATCCATGCCCAACACCGGCCTCGCCGGGCGACCGCTGGATCTGTTTGAGCACATGCCGGCGCGCGCCTGGCACCTGACGGACGGCCAGCGTCACGTTGCCGGCCTCTTCAACTGGAGCGCAGCGGAATCAGCCACCGTGAGTCTGAAACTGGACCAACTCGGCTTCAAGACCAGGGGCGCAAGTTTCATCGGATTAGACTACTGGAGCGGCAACTTGGTGCCTATTCGCCACGGCATGGTTTCAGCCGAGTTACCGCCCTCCAGTTGCAGCGTCATCGCCATAGCCAGGACTCTGGATCGTCCGCAACTCCTGGGCACATCGCGCCACATTACCCAGTGTTTCGTGGACGTGGGGCCGGACCGGTGGAAGGACGCCACGCTCTCCGGCACCTGCAAACTGGTTGGCGGCGACGCCACGGAACTGCGCCTGGCCACCACCTCGACGCGCGGCACCTGGAAGGCTTTGGCGTCCGAGGTTTCCGCCGCTGACCGCGAAGCGGGGGTGACCGCGGCGATGAAAGAAGAGGCGGGGCTGCTTCGCGTCACTCTGAAATCTCCCACCCAGCGCGAGGTGAAATGGTCGGTTCGTTTCGAGAAACAACCCGTGTTGGCCGCTGCTTCCGCTGCTCCGGACACATCGAAAGACGTCTATGTTGACTTGCGGCAGGCTGTCCGTGCTTCGGTCGGCTGGGGTACGGCGCAGAACAACGCGAGCGTGGAAGGCAAGCCACTGCGCATCGGCACGGCTGCGTTCGCCCAGGGCATCGGCACCCACGCCCCGGCGGAAATTGTCTTCCCGCTGGATGGCGAATATCGCTGGCTCACGTTCTACGCGGGGTTGAGTGCAGACATGACGGAAAAGGGGTCCGTCGCGGTGCAGGTCTGGGCTGACGGGAAGCAGATATCTGACACGGGGGTGATGCGCATTCGCGAGGAGCCGCGCTATGTCAGCGTGCCAGTCACCGGCGTCCGGGAGTTGAAACTCGTTGGCACCGATGCGGGCGATGGCAAGGAAGCTGATCACCTGAACCTCGGCAATCTCCGCTTGAGCTCGGCCACCGCCACGCCCAAGCCCGAAATTCCGCCCCCGCCGACCTTCGTGGGCGATGCCGCGCCACCGGCCTCGCCGTTGACTTTGTGGTATCGCCGGCCTGCGCAACGCTGGCTGGAGGCGTTGCCGGTGGGCAATGGTCGCCTGGGTGCGATGGTGTTCGGGGGCGTAGCCACCGAACGGCTGGCGCTTAACGAATCCACCTTCTGGTCCGGGGCACCGGGCACCAATAACGACAATCCGGCCGCCCGCGAGCAGCTTCCGGAAATCCGCAAGCTGCTGTTCGACGGACAGTATCGGAAGGCGGTGGACCTCATCAGTCGCCACATGCTTGGTCGGCAAGGGAACTACGGCACGCATCTTCCGGTGGGTGATCTCCGGCTTCAAATGCAGCACGCGGAGGGCGAAGTGCGCGACTATCGCCGCGATCTGGACTTGGACCTGGCCACCACCGCAGTGGGTTATTCCATAGGTGGTGTGCGTTTCACTCGCGAAGTAATCGCCTCGCACCCGGACCAAGTGATGGCGGTGCGTTTGACGGCGGACCAGCCTGGCAAGGTCTCCTTCCGGATGAGCTTCAAGGCGAATCGCGAACCCAGCCAGGTGTGGGTGCGGGGCACCGACACGCTGGTCATTACCGCCGATGCGCGGGAACAGAAACACAGCGACGGGAAGACCGGCGTTTCGCTGGTCGGCTTGATCCGCGCCGTCGCCCAAGGCGGCAAGGTGACAGCGCAGGGCGACGTCATCGAAGTGAGTAACGCCGATGCAGTGACCCTGTTGATCTCGCTGAACACCACGTTCAGAGGGGGCAAACCCGCAGAGTCTTGCGAGGCGCAACTTGCCGCCGCCGCATCGCGAACCTACGCTGAGCTTCGGCAGCGACATGTGGCGGATCACCAAGCCCTGTTCCGCCGCGTGGCCCTCGACCTCGGTCCCTCCGGGGCGGAGCAATTACCCACCGACCAGCGGCTGGCGCGCTTGCGGCGGGGCGAGAACGACCCGGCGTTGGTGACGCAGTTCTTCCAATATGGGCGCTACCTGCTCATTGCCGGCTCGCGCGCGGACTCCCCGCTGCCGACCAACCTGCAAGGCCTCTGGAACGACAACCTCGCCTGCAACATGGGTTGGACCTGCGATTTTCACCTCGACATCAACACGCAGCAGAATTACTGGCCGGCTGAAGTGTGCAACCTTTCCGAGTGTCATGAGCCGCTCTTCGGCCTCATCGAGTCGCTGCGCGCGCCGGGCCGACGGACGGCACAGACAGTTTATGGCGCGCGCGGCTGGGTCTGCCACACCATCACCAATCCGTGGGGTTACACGGCGCCGGGTTGGTGGACCACCTGGGGGATGCATCCGACGGCCGGCATCTGGATTGGCTCGCACCTGTGGGAGCGTTACCAATTCACTGGCGACCGCGAATTCCTGCGGCAGCGCGCCTATCCCACGTTGAAGGAGGCGGCCGAGTTCTTTCTGGATTACATGGTGGAAGACCCCAAGAACGGCTGGCTGGTGACGGGGCCTTCCGACTCGCCGGAGAATACGTTTGTTACACCGAACGGCCAGGGCCAATGCAGCGAATACATGGGGCCGACCTGCGACATCGTCCTGGTGCGCGACCTTTTCACTGCCTGCGTCACGGCCAGCCGGACCCTGGACGTGGACAGCGAATTCCGCGGCAAACTGGAGAAGGCCCTGGCGAAGCTGCCGCCGCTGCGGATTGGCAAGCACGGGCAGTTGATGGAATGGCTGGAGGACTTCGACGAAGCGGTGCCCAATTACCGGCACACCAGCCATCTCATCGCCCTCTTCCCCAGCGACCAAATCACGCCGCGCGCGACGCCGGACCTGGCCAAGGCCGCGCGGGTGACGCTCCAGCGCCGTCTCAGCCGGCCGGATTGGGAGGATGTCGAGTGGAGCCGCGGCAACCTGATCAACTTCTATGCGCGGTTGGGCGACGGCGACGAGGCCCACAAGCACTTGCTCGGCCTCCTGTGCGAGGACACCGACGCCGACCTGCTGACCTTCTCGCGTGGCGGCATCGCCGGCGCCCCGGAGAACATCTTCTGTGTGGACGGCAACTCCGCCGGTACCGCCGGCATCGCGGAGATGCTGCTGCAAAGCCACGCGGATGAAATCGAGCTGTTGCCCGCGCTGCCAAAGGCCTGGCCGAACGGCTCGGTCAAAGGTCTGAAGGCGCGCGGGAACGTGACGGTGGATATGACCTGGAAGGACGGAAAGGTGGTCAGCCACCGTCTCACATCACCGGCACCTCGGGAGGTCAAGGTCCGCATCCACGGCACCACGACCACCCAGCGGACCACGGCTGGGACGCCATGAAGATGATGTCGTGAGTCTTGATGACGTGACGACCCACAGGCATCTTCCGTGACGAATGGTACTGACCGTTCAACGAGTTATGACGAACTGCTTCGCAAGATTCTCCCCTGGGTTCCGTCGGCAGCTCGGGCTTACCGCGTTGGGAATGTTCCTTCCTTGGCTCGCCGCAGCCCATCCGGTCCTGAACCCAGAGAAGTTCCGGCATTACGTCGAGGCCTTTAACCGGAGCGACCGAGAAACAGTCACCAACCACATCCCCAATGCCGCCGCGTGGAACTGGATGGCAACCAACGTGCCGCTGTTCGAGTGCCCCGACAAGGATCTCGAAGAGACCTATTACTTCCGATGGTGGACTTACCGGAAGCACATCAAGCTGACGCCCGACGGATTCGTCGTCACCGAATTCCTCCCCAAGGTTTCCTGGAGCAAGAAGCACAATACGATCAACTGTCCCGTCGGACACCACCTCTACGAGGGTCGCTGGATCCGCGATCCGCGCTATCTGGATGACTACACCCGCTTTTACTTCGGCAAAGGGGGCGATCCGGGCGGAAGGACCAAGGTCTATAGCCAGTGGCTTACCGATGCCATCTACGCCCGCTATCTCGTCAACGCGGACCGCGAGTTCGTAACGGGCCTACTGGATGAACTGGTCATGAACCATGAGGCTTGGAGCCGTGACGGCGCTCCGGGTGATCCTTGGCAGAAGAGCCGGCGCCTGGACGACGGCCTGTACTGGCAAATCGATTCCTGGGAAGGAGGCGAGGTCTCCATAGGTGGAACGGGCGTTCGGCCAATGATCAACAGTTACCGCTACGGAGACGCTCTGGCCATCGCTCGCATGGCCGAATTGGCTGGCCGCCGGGAACTGGCGGAGCGTTTTCGGGCTGAAGCGGATCAGTTGCGAAAACGGTTTCAGGAGCAGTTGTGGGATCCGGACGCGAAGTTCTTCAAGGTGTTGCGCCACGAGAAAGTGCCCACCAACCAGTATCATAATCCTGCGGCGGAGGACTGCGCCCCGGGCCAGCGGGTCAAAGTCCGGGAGATCTTTGGCTATGTCCCTTGGTATTTCAACCTGCCCGAGGCTGGACGCGGTTATGAGGAAGCGTGGCGGCAACTGACGGACTCGCAAGGTTTCTTCGCCCAGCATGGGCCGACGGTGGCCGAGCGGCGGCATCCGAACTTCGCGATCAACCAGGCCGGCTGCGAGTGGCGCGGGGCGAGTTGGCCCTTTGCCACGGCTCAAACCTTGACGGCCCTGGCGAACCTACTCAACAACTACCGCCAGGAGGTGGTTGGCAAGCAACAGTACTTCGACCTGCTCGCGACCTACGCCCGGAGCCACCGGCGGAAGTTGCCCGATTGAACGGTCGTGGCCTGGATTGACGAGAGCCTGAACCCGGATACCGGCGCGTGGATTCCCACCGAAGGCGACCCGCCCCGAGGCACGGACTACAATCATTCCACTTACTGCGACCTCGTCATCTCCGGACTGGTGGGCATCCGTTGCCGGGCGGAAGACATCCTGGAAGTCCACCCGCTCGTGCCTGAAGGAACCTGGCCCTACTTCTGCCTCGACCAGGTTGGCTATCATGGGCGGATGGTGACGATCCTGTTCGACAAGACCGGAGAGCGGTATGGCCGGGGCAAAGGATTGCAGGTTCTGGTCAATGGCCGGCAGATCGCCAGAAGTGATTCGTTGCAGCGCTTGGCCGCAACACTACCCTGAAGCCATGCCACTCCATCTGAAACAGGTCTGGCGGGCTCAGCCATCGCTGTGGATCGAAGTGCTAGGCATGTTCGTAATGCCCCTGTTGATGGTGGCCCAACTTTGCCTCTCAGTCTGCCTTTTGGCCGCGGGGTCTATGCTGGCCTTCGTTCCGACCGTTTCGGGCGCCGATGTGCCGCCACCGCAACCGACGGCGACACGGGTGTCGAACAAGACGCTGGTCGCCTGGGTTTCTCTCGCGAACACCAACCAGCAAGGCGGAAGCGTGCTGACGCTGATCGACAAGGCGGAGAACGTGTTGGGCTTGTCAGAAGGCCCAGCATGAGGTGCAGGGGGCCTACCCGCCTTGTCCCCACTTCATGTTACTATTCAGGATCTCTGCACATCACTACTCTGTCACCGTTAGCCGTAAAACAACGAACAAATCAACACACATCATGAAAACTCGAAGTCGAATCAATAACCTCGCGGCGATGATGGGCTTGGGCGTGAACGCCTGGGTCGCTTCTTCCGCCGAAAT
>CAINDV010001376.1 GCA_903847485.1 uncultured Verrucomicrobiota bacterium | reverse complement strand
GGTTTGCAACCGGCTCGGCGCGGTGGGGCGTTCAAAGCCGGTTGCAAACCGGCGCTCCACTTGGGTTGCGGCTCTGTTTGTCAACCAACCGAATAAGCAGGGTTCCTTCTTTGCTTTGGCCCACGGGACGAGCGGCTTATTCCCTTGCCGCTCAATGGCTTGGTTGAGGCCGCCATTTCCTAATGCAGGGCACGAAGTGTCAGCTTGGGTTGGGCTGTCCGCCAGGCCGGTTTTTCGAGGACGTTGCTCGTGGGCCTCGGTTCGGTCTTTCAACCAGCGTGCGACGAAGTCAGCGACCCTTTTCCAACCGGCTGAGAATCTTCGCCGCACGGTCACGTGTGGCCTGGTTCTTCGATTCGGCCTTGATCCGGGTGGCCACGGCTTTGGCTTCGGTGGGAGCGGAGCCGGCAATGGCGGCAGCGATTTTTAGCGCGGCAAGTTCCGCCTCGGCCTGGACTTGAGCGTCGGTGAGGAGCGGTTCAACGAGTTTAAGCGCGGCGGGATCAGCGGCGTTTGCCAGACCGGATAGGATCGCCTTGCGATCGTCACTGCGCTGTGTGCGGGCCATCAATTCGCCATAGGCTTTAACTTTTTCCGGGCCGGTTTGGCCGCTCAGGTCGAGCAGGCGAACACAACCGCGGAGTGCCAGGAAGCGCTGGGTTTCGTCCCGCGCGGTGCGAAAGACCTCCAGTAACCCCGGCAGAGCCGCAGCTTCCGACCAATCGGCGAGAACCCGCACGGCGGTGTCGCGCACCGTCGGGTCTTGGCTGGCCAGTGCGGCTTGTACGGCGGCGAGGGCGTTGGCGGTGCTGACCACGCCAAGGACGCGGAGCAACGCACACCTGGCAGGGGCGGGGCTGGCCGGCAGGCAGGGGAGCAATTTGTCGGCGCAGGCAGCCTTGTCCGGAATGCGCGTGCAGGCGGATTCCAACGCAGCTTGCGCCGCCGCCACGTCATCGGCGGACTTTGCCTGAGCCAGCAGGTCTGTCAACTTGCCCAGGTCGGCGGTGCCGACCGTTTCGCCCAATGCCTTGATCCCGGCCGCGCGAATCGCGGGATCAGTATCTTTGGAAGCCTTGATCAACTCTGGCACCGCCGCCGCGACATGGCGCTGGCCGGCAAGCTCGACCAACAACCGGCGTGTGTTCCCTGTGACCTGCGGCAGGCGGGCGGTCAGTTGCTCGTCCAGTTCCTTGCCCGACAACCCGGCTAACGCGGCCTTGGCGGCTTTCGCGAGTTCGGCATCGCTCTCGGCCAGCGTATCGAGCAGCACCGGCACGCAAGCGAGATTGCCGTCGCGAACCATGACCTCAACAGCTAACAGCCGCAGCGGTTTCGAGCCGCTCTTGCCGGTTGCGAGGACCACCGGCAACACCGCTGCGTCGTCGCGATCCGCCAACGCCAAGAACAGCGGGCCTGCCCGGTCGGGCTGGGTCCTGGCGAGTTCGGCCGCCAGTGCCTCGGTGGTGGCGCGTCCGGGAAGCTCGCGGGCCGTGCGCAATCCGATGCTGAACACCGCTTTGTCCGGCGAGTGCAGGGTTTCGAGCAGAAGCGGAATACCGTCCGATTGCCGGGCAAGAATTGCGCCCCGGGTCGCTTCGAGAATCCTTTGCTTGGGCACGTCCGCCTTGCGAACGGTGTCATACAACCTGACGGCTTCGGCATACTCCCCTGCGGCGAGCAATCGTTCCGCGCACAGTATGCAGCCTTGCGCCACTGCCGAGCGAGTTCCGACCGGCGCGGTGACCAGGGATTTCTCCAACGCCTTGGCCGCCTCATCGCCACCGATGCGGCCCAGCGCCACCGCAGCGGCAGAGGCGACTTCCGCGTCCGCATCGGTCAGTTTGCTGACGAGCGCGCCCACCGCGATTGGATCGCCACGAACGCCGATGGAGTTGATGACGCCTACCAGCAACTTGCCCTGCAATTTGGGCATTGCCCCGCGCAGGGCCTCATCGGCAGCGCCGCCGGGAATTACTTCCAGCGCAATGCGCGACCAGGACGCGAGTTGCTCGTCGGCCAGCAAAGGTGCCAGCGCCGGTACGGCGTCCGCCGTGCCGTAAACGGCGAGCCGTTTGCAAGCGAGCGCTTTCTCGCCGCCGGGCGCGCCTGATTGCAGAACGCTGACCGCCTGACGGGCTTTTTCCGCGGAGGAAGCCGGGCTGTCGGCAGCGGTCACTGCGGCCGTCGCGAGTGCCATGAAAGCGACACACCATCCGAAACGTTGAATCTTGAGTTTCATATTTTCCCTTGTAGTCAGTTGTTATTTCAAATTGCCGAAATCAAATACGCCACGGTTCCCGCAGCGCTTCGGAACGCAGCCGGTTGGCTTCCTCGTCGTTGATAAACTCGCACTTCACCGGATCGAACTTCACCCGGCGGCCCAGGAACAGGGCGATGTTGGCCGCATGACAAGTGATGTGCGACCAGCAGGCGGTTTCGGCATTGGCGCGAGTCTGGCCGCGAGTCCGGACGCAGGTAAGGAAGTCGCGCACATGGAAATTCGCCGGATAGCCCGAAATTCGAGCACGCGGCCCGGCGATCAACGTGGTCGGATTGGCAACCACTTCGCCGTTGTCGGCGGTCTCCACCCAGCCGGTTTCGCCTTCGTAACGCACCGGACACGAGCCGAGCGGCAGCCAGCCGTCGTCGCGCATGACCAGCTTGACGCCGTTGGCGTAAAGCGCGTGCAATTCCTTGCCCTCCGGCCAGTATTCGACCGCCGTGGTGTTGTCGGTGCTGTTGGCCCACTGACACAGGTCCACGCAATGCGAACCCCATTCGAGACAGCCGCCGCCGCCGAACGCGCCGAAGAAGCCCCCGCCTTTCTCAAAGTTGAAGCCGTCGAGCAGCCTCCCGTTGTAAGGCCGCCACGCCGCCGGGCCGAGATACAGATCCCAATCCACCTTTTCCTTGTCCGGCGGCGCCTCGGCGGGAAGCCAGCCGCTCATCAGCGTAGCCAAACCCGCCGGGTGCGCATGGAGCGTGTGGAGTTTGCCCAGCTTTCCGCGCCGGGCCAGGTCGGCCGCGAAACCGAAGTTCGGCAGGCTGCGCCGCTGCGTGCCGGCCTGAAACACGCGGCCGGTCCGCCGAAACGTCTCCGCCAGCGCCAGACTCTGCGCGATGTTCTTCGTGCAGGGTTTCTCGCAATAAACATCCTTGCCGGCGTTGGCCGCCAGGATCGAGGCCGTCGCATGCCAGTTCGGCCCCGTGGCGATCAGCACCGCGTCAATGTCCGGGCGCGCGAGCAATTCCCGCAAATCCCGATACATCGCACAATCTTGGTTGCGATTGAGATCATCGGCCATCTTCTTGACCGCTGTGCGGCGCGACTCCTTTACGTCGCAGATCGCCACGAACTGCACGCCCGGTTCCTGGACGAAGCAATCGAGCACATAGCTGCCCCGGTTGCCGATCCCGATGGCCCCCAGCACGATGCGCTCGCTGGGTGCCACTGCGCCATCGGCGCCCAAGGCACTGGCGGGGATGAAATAGGGCATGGCGAGAAGGCCACCGGTCGCGGTGCCTGCTCGTTGCAGGAAAGTCCTGCGGTTGAACGCTTTTGAGGTTTGGTTTGATTTTTTCATAATGATGCAGTTTGTGCCACCGCCACAGGTGACGTTTGAGAGAGGACTAAGAACCAACCGGGAAATGCTGGCCTGACACTCCGCGATGCAGGCCGGGTTGCGGTTGCGACATAAAGGGATACTCACTTGGGGATCTTTCAAAACTCCCGTTCCTGTCGAGCGAGGCTCCTGCCGAGCTATGGCGTAGTGGGGCAGCCGCCCCGGCTGTCTTAGTCCTGCAACCGCCCCGGTTGCAGTTCGGCTCTGCGGGCGTGGACGCCCGCAAGACTTTCGCTGGCGGGGCACCGGCGCCACTACGAGGTTTTGAAAGAGCCTCACTTTTGACAGTGGTTTCAGGCGGTTCGTGCTCCGTCAATGCGTCCAGAACTCTGGCGGTGTCGCCGGCCAGCAACGCTGCGACGGGCAGGCGGAGGCCGGGGAAGAACCGACTGTGCAGCACGCCTTCCGCGTCCGGCAGTTGCGGGCGGTAGTCGTCTTCTTCCAGGCAGAACCATTCCAGGCGCGCTTCGGCTAACAGCCAGACCAGGTATTCGCGCACGCCGTTGCGGCAGTAAGTCCGGCGTTTGTCGCGCAGGTCAATCGAGGCGGAACTGGCCGCCACTTCCACCACTAACTCCGGCGGGCCGGTGAGATAGCCGTCGTCGTTGACGCGGGTAAGTCCGTCGTGTTCGGGCAGGCGGTGCAGGAGGGCGTCAGGCTGCACCGTGTTCTCGGCGTCGAGGATGACGGGGGCGTTGGGGAGAGCTTCGGTTTCCGGATGACGGCTGGCGTAGATGCCAAGCCAAGCTTGAATCAGGGCATCCGCTTTGGCGTGACAGGCAGTCACCTGTGAGCCGAGATAGACAACTCCTTCGATCAACCCGGCCTTTTTCACCCACGGCATCCGTTCGTAGCGGCGGAGGAACTCGCGGGAGTGCAGGGAGTCCCCGTTCTCCAACGGTAGCGGGCGGCTGGGGAAACTCCCAGCCGCACTGGACTTGCTTTCAACGGCGAACATGCGCGATGAGAATAACCGCCATCGGCGGCGCGTGGCAAGGGATGTTTTGAGGCGCGCGCTGCTCGGCGACGGTTTGCCGCGCGTGGCGATCACCGGACGTGGGCAGGCGGTGGCCGGGGCGGCATCGGCAAGCCCGTCCTCGCCGCCGAGCGCCGCCGCGAGGAGCGCCGCCGCGCCCAGCAGCCCAGCATCGTCGCTGAAGTCCGGGCATCCTCCAGGGAGCGCAGCCTTATGGGGGACACTCGCAGACTGGCTGCTCGCGGTGCTGAACATGACCCGCGAGTTGGAGGAAAACCGGGCCAACATTCGGAGCTTGGAAGCGCGGCTGCGAGATATGGAGGAAGCCATCAAACTGCTGGCCTTGGCGCAGCGTCACGCCCGGCAACTTGAAGCTGCCGAGTGGGAGAAGCTCGTCCTCTTGCTTCAACGCGAACTCACCAAGCCGAAGGAACTACCCGCACCCAGAGGCAAGAAAGGCGGCTGAAGTCTGCCGCGCCGACCTCGCCATGCAGACTCCAAGCCGAACCGCTGCTGGACTGCGGGTGCAACCAAAGGCCTGGCCCCTTTGACCGAGAACAAGCCGCCAAGCGGAGAGCAGCTTCATGGCAGTGTCAAAAGTGAGGACAGACCCGAATGGCGGTTAGATAAGGCGTATAGTGATGGAGACCAATGACTTGCGTGACAGCTACTTTCCAAAAGTTGCCAGAACCGATTTTGCCACTTGCCCGTGTTCGTATTGGTTTTTTTAAACCTGTTTTCCGATCTGGCGCAGCCGGTTGCGAATAAGCAGCAAAAACCCCAACGAAATGCTGGTGTTTCCTTATCTAACCGCCATTCAGGACAGACCCCTTTTTCAAGTCATCTCCTACTGAATGAACCCGGTTGGGCACTGAATGTTTTCTGGCTCCCGGCCGGCCGGGAGGAGGACGTGCGCTGCGGGCGGACGAAAGTCCGCCGGCGGCAGACCGGGCTGGCACCCAGACCGGACGCGCCACGCTGGAACCAGAGGAGTGACTGCACGGATCCCCTCCCGGGTGGGCGGAGTGCCTCCGAATCAACGACTGAAATGACAGGCACGAATTACATCTTGGACGCCGCCCGCCACGGCCCAGAAAGACCAAGACAGCTTTTAAGAGAAGAAAGGCCGGCTGACGGAAATCCGTTCTTCCACTGTCCGTTATTTCACTTGACCGCTCACGCTAGCAGCCTGTCGGAATTAGAAAATATATTCTGTGTAAGTCGTTGATATTGAACAACTAACAGTTCTACTTATTTTTGCATAAGCGTTCATTAAGCTATTGTAGATCAATGACTTGTGCAGATTACGAGGTCTAAGTCCGACAGGCTGCTAGTGGGTGACACCATCCCCTAGCTTCCTCACCGGAGAACTAATGGCCTCCAGCCATCTGGCCAGATTATTCGTGGGAATCGCATTAGTGTCGATTTTAGCTTGTTTGAAGATGTTTTTTCGTTCCAGCGCCAAGTTTAACTCACTCATGGTAGCGTACCTCAAGTCAGCCCCTGAGAAGTCCACGCTCTTGAGTGATGCGGCCTGAAAATTGGCGTTGGTTAGGTTCGCGTTGGGGAATTGGCAGTATTCAAGAGTTGCACCTACAAATTGCGCACCTGAGAGACATGCATCATTGAAATAACATCGAACTAAAGTCGCTCCCGTAAAGTCGGCCTTGTCGAAAACCGCATACTCGAAGTGGGCGTTGGTCAAAGCAAACCCACGCAGGTTCACTTTTGAAAAATCAGCTGCCAGCGCAACGCCGCCCACAGCCAGTTCCGTGATTGCGTCCCTCCTTCCTCCATCACCTTCACCGCGAGCTGCATGGATGAGCATCCATGCCTGGTACTGTTTGGCCTTCCGTTGATCCTCCGCAACAGTCATCCAAGATCGGGCTGTCACCGCAAAGACAACAAGGCCTCCCAAGAGGGCAAACAGTTTTAGGACCCGAACGAAACGACTTTTCTCCGTCCATTCGGCTCCCGCGCCGCAGATGAAACCCCCAATTTTCTTCGGCTCTTCAGCCACATTGCTCAAGGATCTGAGCAAAACTCGAATATCCCTTCCAAGCACTGTTGCGGGTGGACATTTTTCCAGCAGATATTGACGCACTCTCTTGGCTGGGTTCATTGGGGGTCAGTCCTTACTTTTGACACTGGTTTCGGGCGATTCCCCGTCGTGCGGTTCGCGCTCCGCCAACGCTGCCAGCACCTTGGCGGTGTTGCCAGCCAACAGCGACTCAACGGGCAAACGGAGGCCGGGGAAGCCGCGGCTGCGGAGCAGGCCGTCGGCGTCGGGCAATTGCGGGCGGTATTCGTCTTCTTCGAGGCAGAACCATTCCAAGCGCGCTTCGGCTAACAGCCAGACCTGGTATTCGCGCACACCGTTGCGGCAGTAAGTCCGGCGTTTGTCGCGCAGGTCAATCGAAGCAGAACTGGCCGCCACTTCCACCACTAACTCCGGCGGGCCGGTGAGATAGCCGTCTTCGTTCACGCGGGTGAGTCTACCGTGTTCGGGCAGAAGGCGGAGGAGGGCGTCGGGCTGAAAGGTGTTCTCGGCGTCGAGGATGACGGTGGCGTTGGGGAGAGCTTCGGTTTCCGGGTGACGGCTGGCGTAGGTGCCGAGCCAAGCTTGAATGAGTCCATCCGCTCTGCCGTGCAAGGCGGTGACGCGTGAACCGAGATAGACAACTCCTTCGATCAACTCGGCCTTTTTCATCCATGGCATCCGTTCGTAGCGGCGCAGGAATTCGCGGGAGTGCAGGGAGTCCCCGTTCTCCAACGGTAGCGGACGGCTGGGAAAACTCCCAGCCGCACTGGACTTGCTTTAAACGGCGAACATGTGCGATGAAAGTAACCGCCATCGGCGGCGCGTGGCAAGGGATGTTTTGAAGCGGCGCGCTGCTCGGCGACGGTTTGCAGCGCGTGGCGATCACCGGACGCGGGCAGGCGGTGGCCGGGGCAGCATCGGCAAGCCCGTCCTCGCCGCCGCCCTGGCGCGCGTCGCCGGAGCCACCTCGAACAGGTTCAGACTCTCGACTGCGGCATCCCCCAGCGCGATCAACCGTTGAAACTCGGCATGGGTCGGAGACGGCAGGTAATCCTTGGCCAGAAACGTGCCGAGGGCATCACCAGAGTCGAGAAACGTCTTCAACGCCGCGCGCGGACTCGACCGGTCGGGCGGCTTGAGGGGATGCGCCGGCTCCTGGCCAGACGCGAGGAAGACGGCGAAGAGGAAGGCTAAGGCGGCCGCCATGAATTGGCCAGGCGCGCCACATGGCCGCCATCCCGTGAAGAGAGTGATTTGCTGGTGGTTCATATC
>CAINDV010001375.1 GCA_903847485.1 uncultured Verrucomicrobiota bacterium | reverse complement strand
GGGCGCCGGCAGGGAGATAAAATCCCCCGGCACGCCGGTTCGCAGCGCCGGGTAAAGCGCTCAGCCGCCGCCACCGGCTGCGTAACCCCATCCCCAAATAGTGGCGAATCCGCCGCGGGGATGAACCACATCGCCGCCCCCGATTCGGTTTTTCGGGTTGGCGGCGCGGGCCTTGTCGATCGCCGCCACAAACGGGTGGAACTGGTCGATGAACAGCGCGTTGCCGTTGGCCGCGGCGATCTCCTTCACCGCAGCGGAAAACTTCTCGAGATTCAGGATGTAAGGCAGCACCGACGGGCCTTCATCCATCACCTCGGCGGGCGTGGTGGTACACCAGGCGACGCGGATGTTGGAGGCCTTCACCTGGTCGCCAATCTTCTGCATCGCGTTCTTGAATTCCTTGTAACGGTTTTCATCGAAAGTGCTGCCCGGCCCGCCGCAATCGTTCATCCCGAAATTGACGGTCATGGCGGTGGCCCCACAGCCCACCACATCGCGCTTGAAGCGCTCGCCGCCCCATGTCGCGTTGTCGCCGCCTATGCCCACATTGAAGAACTTAAGATCCCAAGCGGGGAAGCGGGTCAGCGCCCAGGCCTCCACATAAGTGCTATACAGGTGTTGTTCAGTGATGCTGTCGCCCATCATCACAACCTTGTCACCGTTCTTCAGAAAGAAGTCGGCGGCGGTGCAGGGTAGCGCGGCGAGCAGCAGGCTCATTGCCGCAGCGGTGGAACGCAGGGGATTGGTCATGGGGACGAGTGAATTTGGGTGTGGTTAGGGTTCCTGAGTGGATGTTACTTTCCGGTTGTGTGTGTTTTGGCGGGCGCGTTGATGGCCGGCCATTGCTTGAGGAATGCCTGGGCCATGAGTTCGTGGCCGAAGTTGTTAGGATGAATCGGATCCCCGTCGTGTGTCTCTTTCAACTTGGGCAGCATGGGAGTGCGCAAATCAACCACGTAAACGTCGTTGCGACCGTTGAGGGTCAACAACCACTTGGCATAGCGGGCCATGACATTGTCATAGTAGGCATAGGGCGAGGTGTATCCGAACTTACGCGGGTCTTTCTCCGCCTCCGCCTCCGCCTCTGCATTCGCCTTGGCGAGGAGCTTGGCCACCTCCGCGGCGCTGGTACCTTTGGGGAATTCCGGTCCCGGCCGGGCATAGGGCGGGGCCGTGAGCAGCACCAGCCTGGCACCGGAGGGTTGCACCTTCTTGATGAGGGTGCCGATGCCAGCCTGATAGGCCGCGAACCGCTTTTCACTGAACGGATGATAGATCCCGTCATTGATGCCGTAACAGGCAACGACCCAGTCCGGCTTGGCATCCGCCAACTCCTTGTCCAGCCGGGCGAACAGGCAAGGTCTTCGGCCTGGGTGATACTCCTCGCTGAGGTCGGAAACCGTCTCACTGCTCTTGCCGCGGTTGATCACTTTCCATGGCGCCACCTGCTTGGCCAGTTCAGCCTCGATGACCCGGACATAGCCCCCGGACGCGGTGATGCTATCACCCAGGAAGAGGATGGTCCGGCCATTGGTATTTTCCGGCTTCGGCTCTTCCGCTCCAGCGGATTCTGACCAGGCAAGGCTGGCCAGAAGGCCCAAAGCCAACAGCAAATTCAGCATCTTCGACTTCTTCATAATTGTGATCTTCTCCATAGGTTATAGTCCCAGCATGTTCGTCACGTCCTTGGCCCGGGCTGCAGGCGTGACGGTTAGCTTCTCCAATTTGCCCGCCTTCAATACACCCGCCACCGTCGTCTTCGAGGGCGCGTGCAACTTAAACTCGCAATCCCAGTCCTTGGGCCAGGCAGGAAAGAGCAGGATCTTGCCGTCCACGATTTGCATCAGCATGTCCTGCAAACCGACCATGGCGCAGCCGCCGTGGTCGAAGTCCGGACGCTGGCAGAAGCCGTGGGTATCATAGAACGCAGGATAGCGCATGCCGAATTGGCCGCCCTTTTCGCGGTAGGGCCAAAGGAATTTCCCCAGGGCAAACTCGCGGGCTTCTTCCGTCAACCCGAGGTCGGCGGTATAGATCAGGCTTTGGTACCAACAAAAATTTCGCTTCTGCCGCGGTTGCTCGTAGCTGAATTCCCAGGTATCGCGGGCCAGTTGCAGCCCTGGACGACCAACCCCATAGACGTGGAAGGGAAAGACGGGATATAACTCCGGCAGTTCAATGTTATCCCAAGTGGATGCCGACTTCCACGATTCGGCAGGCGCCAGGGTCTGATGCCCGTGCCGCTCGCGGGTGGGCAGCGGCGGCAAGGTCTTGCGGAACGACTCGCAGAAAGCGCGCTGTTCGGCGGTCAGCACATTTGCCGGCAAGTTCAGCACGGCCTTGCTCAACGCCATCAGCCCGGAGATGGTGCAGGCGTCATTGCGCGTTTGCTGATACATCTCGATGGCATTGCCGGGGAAGAAGACCAGGCGGCCTTGGTCATCAAGTTCCTTGCCCGTGAGTTGTTTCGTTTCTCTCCGATAGAACTGGTCGTGGTATTTCAGATAGCCCAGCGCGATCGGCAGATAGGGCCGGACATCGGTCCCGCCATAACTTCCCGATTCCAGCATCATGATGGCGAATTCCATGCCGCTGACCTTGTGGTAGGTGAGATGTGCGGGACCGCCATGTCCTTCGGGGTTGGGTGACCAGTCGGCGCCATAAATGCCCATGCCCTCGTTGAATGCCAGGCCGTCGATTTTCCAGAAATGTTTGGCCCAGGCGGTCTGCAGATCGGTGCTGCGCCGGTAATACTCGAGCCCCACTTTGAGCAGATCATAGTCGCCGCTCTTGAGCATCGGCCAATAGACGAGACGCTGGTTCTGCGCCATGAACTGGCAGTCAAACCAGTTGCGCGTGTCCGGATTGGGCTCGCAGGTGAAAGGCCCGCCATTGAAAAGCGTCGGAAACTCACCGGTCCGATTGCTCGCTAACAGCGCACGAAACAACTGATAGTTGAGCCCCGTCTGCCAAGCGGGATCGTCCGGCCCCTTGCCAGGATTGATCACGATCCGGCTGCGGTCCCAGAACCCCTGCCACCAGGCGGTGCTCGCCTGCCAATCCGCCTGGCCGGTCGCGCGCTTGGCGGCCTCGAGTTTTTTCACCTGCGCCTGCCATTCTTCGAGCGTGGCGTCCTGGGCGATGCGCAGCGACGCCCGCAGGTCGAATGTCTTGAGCGGTTTGGCGGATTTCAATTTCAACGACTTGAACTCCCTGCCGTCATAGGTCCCCTGCCCCGTTCCATCAGCCACAAATCCTGCGCCGGAAAGACGGCCGCCCATGGTTCTGTTAGCCATCGGGTTCGGAAGCAATTCGGCGATCTCCTCAACGTGAAACCGGCGGATATACTCCTCGCGCCCTTCGTCGATGGCCGGACTGCGTTCCCACCACTCGATCGCGTCGCCGTCGATGCGGCCCTCCCTCACCAAGGGCCCGTATGTCTGGCACGGGTTGTGGGGTGCCATGGCCATTCCGGTCGGGTATTCGACCGCTACCGCTGCCTCCAGCGGACGATCGGACTGGCCTTCGATGTGTACCACGGGTTGCATGGCATCGATCCAGACGCGCAACTTGATGCCTTGGCCGTCGGTGGTTTTCCCGCTCAGCACGATCGAGTTGCTGGCCAGGTCCAATTCCTGGCGGAACTCCTTGGCCCAGGCCACCGGGGTGAACTTCAACCGCAAGCGGCCGAGTTTGGTTTGCATCTGGGTGTTGAAGCCTTTTCCGCGATAACTCCAGGAATCCGGGCTACCGAAGTAGATCAGCAACTCGTCCTTCTCCACCCAAACGTTGAGACCGATGTTGCCGCCCCCGATCGGCATCGAACCCCGCGCATCCGCGCTCTGGCTGTCCCAGACGATGTTATAGGAGTCGAGCCAGGCCTGGTCGGTCGCGCCGCGGAGGGAGCCCGCACCTAGCAGAATGGATGCGGTCATGAGGATGATGTGTTGTTTCATATCTATTGTCAGTTCTGCTTATCGGTGCGGAAACAAGACGTCGGCAGGCCCTCCTTGTTCATGAGGTTCGGATCGGCATCCTGCCGCCAACCGAATCTAACGGCCACTGGCTTGGCCACGGCGTCACTCCAAACGAGCACCGACCTGCCGTCGATTGCGGCCTTGGCCTCGACGAACTTCTGGTCCTCCCCGGCGATGGTCAAATGATCGAGAGGCTTGCCGTCGCGGCTGGCCAGGCCGCCGCCGGTGGAGTCGAACTGGATCCGGATTTTTGCCGGCCCTGAAGCAGGCACGACGGCCATGGATTTGTAGATAGGACCTGAATACACAAGGTTGGATCTGCCGTAGGTTTTGGCGAGCGCCCAGAGGGCGAGGCGGCGACCGACCTCCTGTTTGTTGAGAGCATGGCAGTCGGGGTAACTGCTGATATCATGGGTGACCACCATGCCGGTATTGGGAATATCCAAGGTGGCTGTCTGGGCCTCCCACAGGCGTGGCGCCATTTCGACATCGTCGGTGTATTTGGACAACGCAACCTGAACATATAGAAACGGGAAATCGCCCTGTGCCCAGGCCTTGCGCCATTCGGTAATGAGGGTTTTCATCTTGTCATGATACTGCATGCCGTCTGCCAGATTGGATTCGCCCTGATACCAAATCGCGCCACGGATGCCAAAGGGTGTCAACGGGTGGATCATGCCCATCCAGCGGTCCCCGGAGGGCGGGGTGAAAGGCTCACACGGGCAACCGCCGACGCTCGCGGCGATCAGGCCGATGGGGACTTTGAGTTCCTTGTGAAGTTCGCGGCCAAAGAAATAGGCACAGGCGGAATACCCGTGACCGTCACCGCGTTTGACCACGATGTTCTGCGGCATGCACACCAGCCATTGGGCACCGGCGATGTCATCGGCAGGAGTCCGTGGATTTTCCGGAGGCACTTCCATCAACCGGACCTGCGGATAGTCGGCCGCGGCAATTTCCTTTTCATAATTGACACACGGTTGCTGGCCGGGATGGAGGCCAATCGGCTTGGCCATGTTCGACTGGCCGGAGCAGACCCAGACCTCGCCTATCAGAATGTTGCAGAGCGTGAGGGTGTTCGCCCCGGCCACCGTCATCTGATAGGGACCGCCCGCAGCCAACTTGGGCAGTTTGACCGACCATGTGCCATTGGCGGCGGCGGTCGTGGATGCTGACGACTTCCCAATACGCACGGTCACTTTCTCATTTGGCTTGGCCCAGCCCCAGACCGGAATTGGCAGGTCCCGCTGGAGCACCATGTTGTCACTAATGAGGTGGGGCAGCCGGACGTCCGCCGATGCAATCTGTGTCAGCAACATCACGGCGAAGCCGCAGAATCTCACGTAATTGTGGCTCATGGGAGTGTTGCAGAGGTTGGTCCTATCGTGTTGATTCATGTTAGCCGCATCTCCTGTTAGTTCCGAGGTTCTATCCGTGATACTCCATTTTCCCGCATTTCAATGCGCCCGGAGTTCTATGGCGCGAGCCGGGTTGACATACTCGTCCATGTCGCGCAAGGAAATGACCTTGTAGTTGTTGTCTTTCAGATACGTCATCTGTTCGGCAAAAACCTTTGGATCCGTGCCGACGCCAGGGTGTTCCACATCCGGCACACCATGATACGTCAGGACAACCATCCCGCCGGGCACTGCCTTTTTCACCGCATCGTAGAAGACGTCCTTGTTCTTCTTGATATCACCGTCCGATATGGAAAACGACGGCACATTGTAGGGATTGTGTTTCAGCGGATCATAAGCACAACCACCACCGCCACGGCAAAAGGTGTAACCGTGTTTCACCAGTATCGGAAAAGCACGGTGACTCACCTGGTAGACCGGCCAACAGAACGTCACCGGTTGCGGAATACCTGCCGCGGCACAGTGATCTTCAATCGGCACACACTCTTCCATCCACGCATTCGCGCTGAGGTCCGCCCAGACATGGCGATAGCCATGATTGCCGACATCCATCCCGAGATCGTGCAGCGACTTGATCTGCGGCCAGGTCATGTACATGTTCTTGTTGCCGAATCCGCCCGTGATTTCGCCCTTCGCATTCCTGACGTCGGCAAATTCCGAGATGAAGAAAGAGCCTTTGAAACCGAGTTGTTTGAGCAGCGGTCCCACATATGTCGCATGACTGGCGCAGCCATCGTCGAACGTGAGGACAACCACCTTGGCGGGAATCGGCTTGCGAAGAATCCGTGTAGGGTTATCCTTGATTCCGTAGTCAAGCGGAACGTCACAGAACGTGAGAGCGGCAATGCCGTTATTCCCGCGGATCACCCGTTCCTGCTTCCACGCCCCCCCGTCAACATACTTGATCGTTTTCGCGGTTGACGGTTCCGTGAGCGTGAGCGTGATCGTGTTCCCGTCGCACTTGCCCGAGGCGACCATGCCACGCTGGCCGTCCAGAGAGAGCTCGTTGGCCGATTCGTTGAACCAGCCCACCGGTTGGTCGAACACCAGGGCGATTCCATCTTTTTTCTCACTGGTGTATGACGCCGAGACAAGATTCGGGGGCGTGACCGGTTGCTCGGGTTTCCTGCCGTAGTTGTGCTGCTGCACGAGTGGGTGCATCTCTTCCGCAATTGCCACATACCCTTCCGGCGGGAAATGGCACGGACCTGGCGGGTTGATGCCGAGTGTCGACATGATACTCATGTTAGAAAACTCCGCCGGCAGTTGGCGCAGCACTTCCCGCAGTTTGTCGTCGGAACCATCGCGGCCCATCGCACAGGCACGTGGCCAAATCTGGAACAGATAGTAGTGACGGACATTCGGGAAATCGTTTTTCCAGTTGCCCGCCATTGCCACGAACAGGTCACGGTATGTCTCGTAACCATACCCGCCTGTCGGGCCGTCCGAGCCCTGGTCGTTCTCGCCTTGATGCCAGAAGATGCCGCGAATCCCGTGTGTTAGTTTAGCCTCACGCACCCGCCAAAGGAGTCGACCATAGATCGTGGTTTCGTCGGTTGGATTTTCGGCGTTGCGGCCATGTTGGTCGATGCGGGTTCCCCCGACTGCACCGTTGATGATGCAGACCGGCATCTTTTCCGACTCCACCAGGCGCTTGCCAAGTTCCATGGGCCAGTAACCGATTTGCAGGATGCCCTCTTTGGGACGGTAGTCTGCGTTTCCCCAGCGGGTTTTGCAGGTCGTCGGGGTTTTTGACGTGCTCCCAAACGAACGCAGCCAAATGTTGGAGTAAACCGGGGGCGGGATCCGGCCCCAATCGGTCGCGACGGCGTTCGACTGTCCCTCGACGATGTAGGCGTCCCCGCAAACGAGGTTGCCGACTTTGTTGACGAGCGTCTTGTTGCCGCCGGTTTCCGTGCCAAATTCAACGCGGTACTTGATCAAGCCCGCTTTGAGTTTCACGGAGAAAGCGTATGCCTTGTTAGCATCCGGCTTCGCGGTTTTAGTCTCAACAGGTTTGTCGTCAGCAAACAGCGTGAGAAAAACCGAGTCGGCGGGCTGCTCAAGGGTGCCGTTGTAGTGGAGCGTGCCTTCGTTATTGTCGTCACGCGCGTAAAACTGGTTTTCCTCGGGCTTTTCGTCGTTGCCCGGGGTGCGCTGCACCCATGCGTCCTTGCCCGGTTCATTGACGACAATGGTCTTTTGCTGAGCCATTTTCGTGTCCCCGTTGTCAATGGTCGCGGTGATGGTGAGTCTGCCGGCGCCTTGGGCACGTTTGAGAATGATTTTTTCGCCCTGGGTTTCGTAGGTGGTCGCGATGCCGGTGACCTTCCATGAGTAATGCAGCGGCTCGGACCGCTTTTCGTTGAGTTGCTTGGCGAGTGCTTCCTTGTTCTCAAACATCGCCACTGTCTCAAAAGGCGACCTGCCGTCCCAACCGTTGTTTCCGTGCAGGTAGAATTCCGGGTCCTGGACGCTGTTGACGAGTTTCACCGGCAGGTCAATGGTCTTCACCTCATTTGGATAGACCGCTTTCAACTGGAGGACGGCATTCCGCGTGACATCGTAGCGACCCGTGAAAAAGTCCAATGCGAGCGTGTCTGTGGCGATTGTCGTGCTGGCCCCCTTTTCAATCAGGTTCCAATAGACTTTGAGCGCTCCGTCCGCCTTCGCGGTGATGGTGTACTTCGTCGATTCC
>CAINDV010001374.1 GCA_903847485.1 uncultured Verrucomicrobiota bacterium | reverse complement strand
GGGCGCCGGCAGGGAGATAAAATCCCCCGGCACGCCGGTTCGCAGCGCCGGGTAAAGCGTTCAGCCGCCGCCACCGGCTGCGTAACCCCATCCCCAAATAGTGGCGAATCCGCCGCGGCGCGCTGACCGGTTGAGTTGCAAACGGCATTGATTTGCCGGCAGCTTGGCGGCTAGACTGCCTCTGCGACAGGACCATGCCGCGCACGCTCAAACTTGTGAAATCGTCTTTGCTCATTGTGGATGACGACGAGGGAATCCGCTCGCAGATGAAGTGGGCGCTCGTTGACCAATACGACGTCGTGGTGGCGGAAGACCGAGCCGCGGCGGTGAACGTCTTACGCGAACGACAACCGCAGGTAGTGTTGTTGGACTTGGGTTTGCCGCCGAATCCCGCCGACACTGGCGAGGGATTTGCGGCCTTGGCGGAGATCCTCGCGTTGCGCCCGCTGACCAAAGTCATCATAATTTCAGGCCAGGCGGAAAGGGCGAACGCCTGGCGAGCCATCGGCGAGGGCGCCTATGACTTCCTCCCCAAACCGGTAGAAATGGAGGAACTCAAGCTGATCCTCAAACGGGCCTTCCACGTCGCCGAGTTGGAACGTGAGTATCACGCGCTGCATCAACGCTGGAGCGGCGACGGCTTCGAAGGAATGCTGGGTACCAGTCCTCTGATGCAGGAAGTCTTCACCCTGATCCGCAAGGTCGCTACGACCGAGGTGCCCGTGCTGATTCTCGGTGAAAGCGGCACCGGCAAGGAAGTCGCGGCGCAGGCCATCCACCGGCGCAGTGCGCGCCGGGGCGGGCCATTCGTGCCGATCAACTGCGGGGCCATCCCCGAGACGCTCCTGGAAAGCGAGCTGTTTGGGCATGAAAAAGGGGCGTTCACCGGCGCGCATGTACAGCGAAAAGGGCGGTTCGAGTCGGCCGCCGGAGGAACCCTTTTCCTGGACGAGATCGGGGAATTGTCGCCGCCGTTGCAGGTAAAGCTGCTGCGTTTCCTCCAAGAGCAGACGATTGAGCGGGTGGGTGGGCGGGTGCCGATCAAGGTGGACACGCGGGTCGTCGCGGCCACGAACGTGGACCTGAAGCGCGCCCTGGAGGCGAACACCTTCCGCGAGGATCTTTACTACCGGCTGGCGGTCGTGATCCTCCGTGTGCCGCCCCTGCGGGAACGCCAAGGCGACATTCTGCTGCTGGCCAACGCCTTTCTGAAGCGCTTCGCCGCCGAGAACCGCTCCGGCCCCAGCCGGTTCTCCGCCGAGGCGGCACGGGCGCTGGAGCAACACCCCTGGCCGGGCAACGTGCGGGAACTGGAGAACCGGGTGAAGCGTGGCGCCATCATGGCGGAGGGAGTCGAGGTGAGCGTCGCGGAACTTGAACTGGCGGAAGAAGGTACCGCCCTCGCGCCGGTGCGCACCCTCAGGGAAGCACGCGAAGCGGTAGAGCGCACTTTGATCGAACAGTCCCTCCGTCGTCACCGCAACAAGATCAGCGCCGCCGCCGCGGAGCTGGGCATCAGCCGCCCGACCTTTTACGAACTCATGGAAAAGTTGGGGATGAAAAAAGAGGAACTCAAGCCGGAGGCGTGAGCGGGTGGTGTGGCGGATGGCGGTGGGCCTGCGGCCGCCGGCGCGCTCAACTTCCCCGTGCTGGAAACAAGGGGATTCAGCTTCGCCCGAGGCCTCCTCCCGGCCGCAGCCCGAAGCGAAGCCGGCCTCAGAAGTTGAACGTCTTGGAGGGGACGTACAAGATATCGAAAGGCTTGAGGTAGAACGGTTCCGCCTTCTTGCCCTCCAGGGCGCGCTTCAAATCCAAGCGGAAGGTCACCTGCTTGCCGCCTTCGTAACGGACGACTGTCACGCGGTCCCGCTTGGCGCGATTGGGGTCGAACCCGCCGGCCTCCATGACGGCCTCCAGCGCCGTCAGCGGGCGGACGATCTGCACCCGCCCGGGCCGCAGCACGGCGCCGGACACATACACCGCAGACGAGGACGACAAGAGCTTGAGCGTCAACTCCCGGAGCTGCAGTTGGGATTCGTAACTGTCCAGAATGGACTCGCGGAGCTGGTCCAGCGTCAAGCCCGCCGCCTGAAGGTTCGTGGAAAAGGGTAGCCGGATGCTGCCGTTCGGAGGGATAGTCACGACGGCGTTCAGGTTGGTCGCGCCCGGAAAAGAAACCTGGATAACATCCCCTTCGTTCAGACGATCACCGGGAAGCAAGGGAGCCACGTTGGTGTTCGGAAGCATAGGGACCACGCTGGTGTTAGTCGCGGACTGCGGAAGGCTGTCGCCAAAGGCGTTAGTCGAGGCATGACTGCGGCTGGCCAGGCCCACCTTCTCGAGGATGGGCCGAATAATCTTGCAGCCGGACCCCAACAAGAGCAGGCCCAGACTCAGGGCGGTCAGGGCAAAGGCGAGCTGCCCGCGCCGTTGCGGGCGGGATTCCGAATCCAGCCGGGCGGCCGGCGGTGGTGCCGCCGTTCCGGGCGAACGAGCGAGTGGCTCGTGACTATCGGTATCTATGTTTGATCTGCGCACATGAAATGGGCAAGCCGTGTAGGACTACAATCGGCGGGGACGGGTATCGGAAGCAAGCGCGAAATTCGCCGCCGAGGGCGCAGCAATGCATCCCCAAGTTGTCGGGGTCAAAGAACGCCCGGTGAGGGCACCGGGCCTACAGCGGCGTGCGCTCGCTGTTATAGGCCGGGTGCCCTCACCCGGCGTCCCCCGAAGTAACCGACAACTTGGGAATGCACCGAGGGCGCATCTTAGTTTCTTGCCAGGCCGCTTCCAGCCCAGCAGGGCGACAGTGGATAGCCTAGCGTTCAAAGCCGGGTGGGAGCCGCACGGGTGGAACCAGTCCCGTCAGGGACGACCGAGCCTTGGTGCCAATCGCCGCATGCGGGCAGCCGGCTGAGAGCATAATTTCGTCCCTTGAGTTATCTCACCGTTGAAGTCGAAATTGACCACGGACACGTTCTGTCAAAAGGCGCGGAGAGCCTGCCCGAAAGAGCCTCTGGCCGGCTCACCATCCTCTCGTCGGGCGGTGCCGCCCGCAACTGCGGGATAGCCGCAAACACAGTTTTCCAAAAATCGTGGTTGACACGCCCGGCGGTCTTTGGTATAAACCAGTCACCTCAGTGCGAGCCGCGGTCGTGGTTCGTTGGGGAGTGTCCGTAACCAATAAACAATAAGGTTCCTATGGAAAATAAACCAGTGAATCAAGTTCCAGTCTCAGCACGGCTCGATAAGCACTTCGCGGGCTGTTCGGCTGCGGCGGTCGGCGTGGCGTCTTTTTTCGCCAACCAAACGCCGGCTGATGCCTCCATCGTGTACAGCGGCATCCAGAACGTGCCGATCCTCACCCAACCCCCGAGCGGCGGCGTGTACATAAACTTGGAGCCGCCCTTCAACTTCGCGGAAGCTACCCGGATACCGGGTTGGTCTCTTAATCCCTACAGAACTGGCCAGCTTCTCTACGTGAGTGCAAGCACCCGGGTTGTGCTTGCCGGCGCAAACGCCGCCAATCTGGCCCCGGGTACACCCATCAATGGCGGCTCCAATTTGTCCCCCGCCGGCAGAACTCCTCCTTGGTACGGTGCTGTGGACATTGCCGTAGGCAGCACCGGCTTCATAGGGTTCGCTTTCGACCCCGAATCCGTCCCCGGAGCGCAGGAGTGGTACGGCTGGGCCCGCATGAGCGTGGGGAACAACACCAACATTGACGGCTCCCTCATTGACTGGGCCTACGACAACACTGGCGCTGGCATCCAAACGGGTGCGGTTCCGGAGCCGGCCTCCTTCGCTATGGGAGCTTTGGCTATGGGCGCGATGGGTCTGGTGGCGCTCCGTCAGCGCCGGGCCAAGGCTGCCAAGTAAGCCAGTCGGTCTTCTCTCCCAAGGCAGGAGCAGCGTTCGGTGCTGCTCCTGCCTTTGGGTTTTCCGGGAGTCTGTCGCATGGCCGCCAAGCGCAAAGTTCTGCTGATTGGCTGGGATTCCGCCGATTGGCGGGTGCTTTCGCCGTTGCTGGACGAGGGATTGCTTCCGGCACTGTCCGGAGTGGTCAGTCGCGGAGTGATGGGCAACCTCGGCACCGTCGAACCCATCCTTTCCCCCATCGTCTGGACCTCGATTGCCACAGGCAAGCTGCCGCACAAACACGGCGTCTTGGGCTTCGCGGAAGCCGATCCGCTCGGCAGCGGCATTCGCAACGTCGGCAGCCGGACGCGCCGGAGCAAAGCGCTCTGGAACATTCTCAGCGAAGCCGGCTTGGCCACTCATGTCGTAGGTTGGTACGCCGGCCACCCGGCGGAAGCAATCAACGGGATTTGCGTGAGCGAACGGTTCCCGCTGGTGACTTGCCTGGAGAAGGCCGCCCCCTGGCCCCTGCCGGAAGGTGCCGTATCGCCGGCTGACCTGGCAGCGGAACTGGCCCCCTTCCGCGTCCACCCGACGGAGATCGAGGGCAACCAACTGCTGCCCTTCATCCCGCGGGCAGCGGAATTGGACCAGCGTGATACCGTCGTCGCCAAGCGCCTCACCCAGCTCGCCAGCATTCTCGCCCAGACCGCTTCGGTGCAAGCCGCCGCCACCTGGATTCTGGAGCACCGCGAATGGGACTTCCTCGGTGTCTATTTCCGCGCCTTGGATGATTTGGCCCACCACTTCATGCCGTTTCACCCGCCCTGCCTGCCGGGAATCAGCGAACAGGACGTCGCTCTTTACGGCGGAGTAATGCGCTCGGCCTGTCGCTTCCACGACTTGATGCTGGCGCGCTTGTTGCATCTTGCAGGCCAAGAGACAACCGTGATCCTGGTGTCCGACCACGGTTTCGAAAGCGGTGCCCACCGCCCCGGCACGGTGGCGGATCAGTTGGATACCATGGCCGACTGGCACCGCCCGTTTGGCATCCTGGCTTTGGCCGGTGCCGGGATCGCCGCCGACGAACGCATTTACGGAAGCTCGGTGCTCGACATCGCGCCCACCGTGCTCCACCTCTTCGGGCTGCCGGTCGGGCAAGACATGGATGGCAAGGTGCTTGTCAACGCTCTCAAGGAGCCGGGCGAAATCCGACGCATCCCTACTTGGGAAAAACCCGCGTCACCAGCCGCTCCCGGCGGAACGCCCGACCCGACCACCACGCCCGAGGAAGAGCAAGCCGTCTTCGACCACCTCGTTGCCTTGGGCTACATGGAGGCTCCTGATGCCGACACCGCGCGGCAGATCAAGACCGTCACGGACGAACTGAGTTACAACCGCGTCACGTCCCTGCTCTTTGCCCAGCAGCCCGGCGAGGCCGAAGCTGAAGCCCGTCGGTTGGCCGAAGCGAATCCCGACCACCGGCGCTTTCGCTTCAAGCATGTCCAAACGCTTCTGCACACTGGCCGTCTCGCCGATGCCCGTGTGGAGTTGCAGGCGATCCAGTCGCGGTTTGGGCCGAGCGCAGACAGTGACCGCATGTTCGCCCATCTGGCCAGTCTTGACGGCCAGCTCGACGAGGCTTTGGATTACTTCGAAAAGGCTGCGGAAGCCGTCCCCAACTCGCCGGCCATTCACGAGCAACTTGGCCATTTCTTGCTGAAGAAACGGTCTTGGCGCGAGGCCGAGCGACGCTTTCGGCGTGCGTTGGAACTGGAACCGGATACCCCCACCGCCTACGTCGGACTGGCGCGTGCGCTGGCGCGGCAGGAAAAGAATTCCGAGGCGGTGGAGGCTGTGTTAAGCGGGCTGGGGTTGCAGCATTACCTGCCCGCCGGCCACTTCCAACTCGGTGCCATCCTCGCCAAGCTGCGCTTCTACGAGCGCGCCATTCAGGCGTTTGAAACCGGCCTTTCCATGCAACCAGGAAACCTGCTTGCCCACCAATTCCTCTGCCGCCTCTATCGCCGCATCGGCCGCGACCAGCAAGCGGCCCAACACCGCCAGCGGCTGCGCGAGCTGGCTCCGGACCTCGCTTTCGACGAGCGCGGATGAATCCCGTCCCCCCAGCCACCGCCGACAGCGTGGTCGTTATCTCCGGCCTGCCGCGCTCCGGCACCTCGCTCATGATGGCGATGCTTCAAGCCGGTGGGCTGCCGGTGCTGACCGATGGCCAGCGCGCTCCCGACGTGGACAACCCCAACGGCTACTTTGAGTTGGAAGCCGTCAAGCGGCTGCGCACCAGCCATACGTGGTTGGCTGAGGCGCGGGGCAAGGCGGTCAAGATCGTCATTCCCCTGGTGCTTCAGTTGCCCCCCAGCTTCTCGTATCAAATCGTGCTCATGGAGCGCGACTTGGATGAACTCGTCGCCTCGCAGGCCGCGATGCTGGCCCGAAAGGGAGTTCCACTCAGCCTCCCCGCGTCAAAGCTGAAAGCAATCTTTCAGGCTCAGTTCGAGCAGGCCAGAACCGCCCTCACGGCGAAGCCGGACTGCCGCGTCCTGACGGTGAGCCACGCAGAGGTTTTGCGCGACCCCGGCGCTGTCGCGACCCAGGTGACGGCCTTCCTGGAGCGCCCGTTGGATGCGCTGGCGATGGCCGCCGTGCTCGATCCAAGCCTCTACCGGCAAAGGAAAAGCCTTTAGAGCGTGATTGAAAAGTCGCCCAGCGGTAGGGCGAGGCT
>CAINDV010001373.1 GCA_903847485.1 uncultured Verrucomicrobiota bacterium | reverse complement strand
CTACACGCAAGACGAGGCGAAGCAAATCATCGGCGCAACTTCATCGGAAGACCACGCCGCGCTGGAGAAAGTGGCCGAGCGCCTCATCCAGCAACAGGACGCCGCCGTCGCCGCGCCCGCCGCCATCCGCGTCGCCATTCCAGAGCAGGGGCGCGTGCTCACCTTCAAGCGCTCCGTCCAGGTGGACACGCAGGCCGACATGAACGTCAACCTCGCCGTCCGCGCTGCGCACAGAGCCTCGGCGGGCGGCAAACTCCTGCTTCTACTCGGAGTCTTCGCCGTGCTCGGCCTCCTCGGCGTCGCCGCCCGGCGAATGGGCCGGTAGTGAAGAGGCCGTTCCCGCCACACGGAACGCCGACCTCCGGCCCGGCGTGGCTATGATTCGTAATCTCAAGTGGCTTACAACTCGAATTCCGAAGTAGAACGGGGAGCGCGCCTGCCACGGCCGGTGTTTTCTGCGCCCTCGCGGAAAACACCGGCGGCGGGAAAATGTGCGGAAGCCGGGAATCCGCCGCCGGCAGAAAATGCTGGCCACGAGGGCGCGTCCAGCTACGCCCGGGGCGGGCGTGCTCCCCGAACTTCGGAACTCGGGCTTAACGCAGGGGACGCCAAGGTTGGCGCGGAGTTCCGCAGAGAGCTTTTCCTTTGCGACCCTTGGCGGAGTCCTCTCCGATCTCTGCGTTAAATCGGTTTGCCTGCCTCTTTGGTTGCGGCTCCGCCCCACTATGGCTTTGCGCCAACCTACCTGCGCAGCCAACGATTTAACCATCTAACCATTCAACCATTTAACCCCTCAACCCTCCCCGCCCTCACGGCGTCCGCCACTGCCGCACGAGAGCCAGCGCCTTGATCACGTCCAGCGCCCGCGCCAGGGCGGGGTCGCGCATGATCGGCACCGGGGCCGGGGCGTCGGCGGTTTTCGGCGATGGTGCGGTGAAAGAAACCGCCTTTTGCCGCTCGCGGACCAGCGCCGCTTCGTTCATCCGCCCGCCCGGGGCGCGATTCGTGCCGGCAACGACGTTGGTGCCCGGCGCGTTGGTGGCGGAAGTCAGGTTTGCTCCACGCGCAAGCGGCTTCAGAGGATCAAGCCACAGCGCCTTTTCGTCGGCGGGCAAAATCGCCACCGCCACGTCCGGCCGCAATCCCTCCGCCGTCAACGCATCGCCGCCGCCGATCTTCACGCCGGTGCGGGCGATGCGCAGCGTCTGCCCGTTGCTCAGGCGGAAATCCGTGGCGATCATTGCCCGCCCGGCGGTGTTCGTGCCGATGACCAGCGCCGCGCCGACATCCCGCAGGCTGGCCGCCAATGCCTCGGCGGCGGCGGCAGTGTCGCGATTCACCAACGCCACCACGGGCAGACGCAGCGCCTCCGCTTTGGCCGTGGACCGCGCCGTGCCTTGCCCCCAATCCAGCAAGGGCTTTTCCTCCACCATGAAAAGGTCCGTCACCGCCGCCGCCGCCCCGTAGTCCTCCCCCTCCGCAAACCGCAGGTCAAGGATCAACCCGGCGGGCGGATTCGTCTTCGCCTGCGCCGCGTAGGCCGACTGCACCTCCTCCGCCAACCCGGCGCCGACGCGCCCAATGCGCAGGTAAGCCACCGAGCCATCGTAGCGCGCCGTCTTGGTAAGCAGTGCAGAGGATTCGTTGGTGGGAGCGTCGGCCTTGACCAGCCAGACACGCGGCTGGAACTGCCGCACCAGTCCCTCCACGGCCGCCGTCTGCAATTGCGCGTCCGTCACGCCCGGCAGGTTGGTGCGGATCAGATCATAAACCTCGCGCGGGTCCGGCGCCTGGCTGGCAATGACCGGCTTCCCCGCCAGCGTCGCTAGCAGGGAAAACCCGGTCACAAGAAATCGAAACTTTATCATGGCGCGCAAAAGGTGGGATACCCGCCCGCTGATGTAAAGGGCGCGGCGGTTCCTCACCAATCTTGCGCCAGGCATTTCCCCAGGTGGCGGATGACGAGCGACTCGTGCTGGACGGCTCCGGTCGCAAGCTGGCCTACCGCCGGCTGCGCCGCGGCTGGGGGCGCTTTCTGCCAAGCCGATTGGCACCGGAAAACCACCGGGGATTGTCCTTCCACAAGGGTGGGCACCTGATAGGCTGACGCCGGTGCAACCGTCTGTCATTACCATGACAACTACTGCGACTCTCGTTCTCGCCGCCACCAACCCGCCCATTGCCTGGGCGGACCTCGGGGCCGAGGCCACGGCGCAATACACCGGCGACGGCCTCACCGTCACCACTGCGGCGGATGGCGCGGTGCGGCTGCGCTGCGCCTTCCAGAAGCTCGAGGGCGAAGTGACCCGCGAGGGTTTGTGGCTTAATTCCACCGTGCCCGGCGCGACGGCGTGCCGCTTCCGCGTGGTGGCTGAGCGCGTCGGGCGCGAGGGAGCGGAGCGGACCGCCGGCATTCTTGCTGGCGTGGAAAGTGGGCAACCAACGATCTCGCCGCCAAAATGCCGGCGCTCCGAAGCATCGTTGGCGAGGCGAGCGCATTGCCACCCACGGGCCAGGTGACGGCGGCAGCGCCAGTCGCACGCTTCGTCCGGCCCGGCCTGACGGAAGAATACTCCCTGAGCGTGGACGGCGTGCGACAGGGCTTTGTGGTGGCCGCGCTGCCCGCCGGACCGGCGTGATCCAGCCCCTTGGACCGGGGGGGCTTGAAAAAAGCTGAACCAATTTGCACTTCCGGCATCGTAACCTCAGTGGGAAGCGATTCTTGCAGTCGGGCATTGGACAGAATCGCTGAATCCTTGGTGCGTAAGAAAGTTGGCCTGCGAACGATTTTCCGCTGCCAAGCCACAGTGTGAATGGTAAGAACAGACAATTCGGTAACCGAAAAACAATAAATCGGAAAGTAGCTTATGAAAAAAATTCTTCTCGTCGTCTCAATCGCGACCAGCTTGATCTCGGCTCCGGCGGAGGTAATCACATTCGACCTGTCCAGCGGAGTTGATGGTAGAACCACCTTCTCCAAAACGGCTTCAGGTTACACTCTGACCGTCCTGAACCCCAGTCCCAGGACTACGTTTAGAGGTGATACTGACGGCCTCGGGCTTGGAAGTCAGGGCGCTTTTATTACCGGCAACCCGCTGACCAACTTCCAGTTCACGGTTCTAGGCGGATCGCTGCAATTCAGTGGCTATAGTATTACCTATGAAGTCGCAACGACCGCGTCCTTCTCTCTTTCGGGCGGTTCCGGCACTTCGACGAATAACACCCTGTCAACGACAGGAACATTTACCGCCAATGGGAATTGGACACTAGCGCCTGGTCAGACGGGAACTCTGACGGCGACCGGCTTTAGTGGAATCGACTTCTCACAACTACGCAGTCTAACGTTCAATACCATCAGCAAAACGCCGACTACGCTTTCACTCGCCTCCAGCCTGAATCCATCCACCTACGGCTCCAGCGTCACCCTCACCTCCACCGTCTCGCCCAGCGCCGCCAGCGGCACGGTCACGTTCAAGGACGGCGCGACCACGCTGGGAACTGGCACCTTGAGCGGCGGCAAGGCCACCTACAGCACCAGCTCCCTCACCGCCGGCACCCATAGCATCACCGCCGAATACGCCGGCGACAGCGGTTACCTCGGCTCCACCAATTCGCCCGCCTTGACCCAGACCGTGGCCAAAGGCACGCCGAGCGTCACCACCTGGCCCACGGCCAGCGCGATCACGCAGGGGCAGGCGCTCTCCGCTTCCATCCTCACCGGCGGCAGCGCGTCGGTGCCGGCTGGCTTCGCGTGGGAAACTCCGGCCACGGTCCCGCCGGTGGGCACGAACTCGCAGAGCGTCGTTTTCACCCCCACCGACGTGGGCAATTACCTCTCCGTCACGGGTTCTGTCAGCGTGGTGGTCACTGCCAGCAATGCCGTCACGGTGCTGGACAACCTCACCGGCAAAACCTTGACGGCAACCGCCTATTGGACCCTCAAAGACACGCGCAGTATGGCGTCGGTGTTCACGGTGGCCACCAAACCGGGCGTCGGCTTCATCCGGTTGAACGGCGCCGATATTCTGCTGGCGACTTCCGGGGGGACCATCAACACGGCGCTCCGGTTCATCCTCTATGATGTGACCGCCGGGAATCTGCCGCAGACGCCGCTCGCTTCGTGGGATGGCCCTACCATCGCCGCTACCACTACCACCACCCGCTTCAACCATACGTTCGGCTCACCGCTTAGTGATTATCGTTTGCAGGCTGGCCACACCTACGCGCTGGCATTCACTGCGCCGAGCTACACGGGAACCAGCCTCCTCACAGTCATCACCACCGGCGAGCCTGCATACACCGTGGCCACCGGCTACTCCTGGGTGCGGAACACACGCTATAGCGACCAAAACAGCCCTCCGCTGACTTGGGCCGCCGTCACTGCCCCGTATGGCCTGCTGCTGTCCGCCACGGAACTGCCCCCAGAAGCTACCACTACCACCTTGGGCGCGGCACCCAACCCGTCGAACACGGGCCAGAACGTGGTGCTCACCGCCTCGGTTTCGCCCACCAACGCCAGCGGTACGGTGACGTTCAAAGACGGCGCCTCCACGCTGGGCACAGGCACGCTGAGCGGCGGCACGGCCACGCTCACCAACAACACGCTCACCGCCGGCAGCCACAGCCTCACCGCCGAATACGCCGGCGACAGCAGCTACACCGCCTCCACCAATTCGCCGGCCCTGACCCAGGCGGTTTTGGCGCTGCCGTCGGTCACCACCTTGGCCGCCACGGGAGTTGGCTCCACCACCGCCACGTTGAACAGCAGCGTGAACCCCAACGGCAGCAGCACCGACGCGTATTTCCAATACTCCACTGACTCCAGCCTCGGCATTGTGGTATCTACCGTTGCCGGCACCAATGCGGCCGGCTCTGCCGATGGCATCGGTGCGACGGCACGGTTCGGTTATCCAGACGGCGTGGCGGCGGACAGCACCGGCAACCTCTATGTGGCCGATGCCGGTTATAGCAGCATCCGCAAGATCATCGTGGCGACGAGCGCGGTCACGACTTTGGCTGGCGGCAACCCGTCGGGCTTCGCCGATGGCATTGGCGCGGCGGCAAAGTTCAATAGTCCTGCCGGCGTGGCGGCGGATGACGCCGGCAACCTGTTTGTGGCCGATCTCTATAACAACCGCATCCGCAAGATCGTATTGGCGACGGCGGCGGTCACGACGCTGGCCGGCAACGGCACGAGTGGCTCTACCGATGGCACCGGCGCGGCGGCACAGTTCAATTATCCGACCGGCCTGGCGGTGGATAGCGCCGGCAACCTGTTTGTGGCCGATAGGTTTAACCACCGCATCCGCAGAATCATCATCGCGACGGGCGCGGTCACAACGCTGGCCGGCAGCGGCGCGGCGGGCTTTGCCGATGGCACCGGCGTGGCGGCACAGTTCAATCAGCCGTGCGGCGTGGCGGCGGACAACGCCGGCAACCTGTTCGTGGCCGATAGGAACAACAACCGCGTCCGCAAAATCGTCGTCGCGACGGGGGCGGTTACGACGCTGGCCGGCAGCGGCGCGGCGGGCTTTGCCGATGGCACCGGCGCGGCGGCACAGTTCTATTACCCATTCGGCGTTGGGGTGGACGGTGCCGGCAGCGTGTTCGTGGCGGATTACAACAACCAGCGCATCCGCAAGATCATCGCGATGACGGGAGCGGTTACGACACTGGCCGGCAGCGGCACACAAGGCTTTGCCGACGGCACTGGCGCGGCAGCACGATTCAGTTATCCGAGCGGCGTGGCAGCGGACAGCGCCGGCAATGTGTTTGTGGCCGATGCCAGCAACACCCGCATCCGCAAGATCGGCCAACCGGTGCTGGTGCTGGCCCAAAGCGGGTTAACCGGCTCCAGCGCCGTGCCCGTGTCCCTGCCCATCAGCAATCTGCTGCCCGGGACGACCTACTATTTCTGCGTCCTGGCCACCAACGCCGCCGGCTCAACCAATGGCGACATCCTAAGCTTCACCACACCCAAGGTTCCCACGACCCTCACGCTGACCTCCGGCCCAAACCCCTCCACGTTTGGCGCCAACGTCGTCTTCACTTCCACCGTCTCACCCAGCACGGCCAGCGGCACGGTGACGTTCAAAGATGGCGCGACGACGCTGGGCCCCGGCACGTTGAGCGGCGGCGTGGCCACTTACACCACCAGCGCCCTCACCGCCGGCAGCCACAGCCTCACGGCGGAATACGCCGGGGACGCCAGTTACCTCGCCAGCACCTCCAGCGTGCTGACCCAGACGGTGCTTAGTCCGCCGGGCATCACAGCCCAACCGCAGAGCGCCGTGGTGGCAGTGGGCGGGCCAGCCAGCTTGAGCGTCACCAACACCGGCACCGCGCCCTTCGGCTACCAGTGGCTAAAGGACGGGGTGAGGCTCGCCGGGCAGACCAGCCCGACGTTGAGCTTCGCGTCGTTCCAGTTCACCAACAGCGGCAGCTACTCCGTGGTGATCACCAACGCGGATGGGCTGGCTATCAGTTTCCCCGCCGGCCTGAGCGTGTCCAATGCGCCGCTCAGGGCCTG
>CAINDV010001372.1 GCA_903847485.1 uncultured Verrucomicrobiota bacterium | reverse complement strand
GATATGAAGTACAGGTAGGTCTGGGTCATGAAAAAGGCGACATCTTCAAGGAGGGGCACCTGTGCATACGTCCTACTACTCAGCCACTATACCAGGGCGCCAAGAATGCCGGAAAAACAAGGCCAGAATTGTCAATCGTGGATTGCAAGGTCACGGGTTTGAATCCCACGAGAGGACAATTGCCTTTTTCATCCTCAATCTCGCAATAATGTGTTATAATGATGTTCTATAGTTACAATGTGCCAATTCTCTGCCTGTATGCAATTTATTCAATTGTAATGTGGCAGATTACATTGAATGGTGACTTATAATTTTACTTCAGAAATATAGCCCATGGCAAAAAGAGGAGTTAGTTATATTTAAAAAAATAGCAATTTCCAAACACGCTCTAAGGGAGTTACCACGAGCGACGCAGCAACCTCCCCCCGCCCGACGGGACGAGGGAGAAGCCACGCCGTGCTCCAAGCCAAAATGGGAACTGCTGTTTTTTGTTTGCTACGACTTAGGCGGGCCACTTAGAGTGTCGCCGTCACCCAGCAACACATCCCGGAATAGCGGGATCATTATCGCCAGACTAACAAACATTATATATGCCTAAACGCACCGACATTCAGAAGGTTCTAATCATTGGTTCCGGGCCGATCATTATCGGCCAGGCCTGCGAATTTGATTACTCCGGCACCCAGGCGTGCAAGGCTCTCCGCGGCCTTGGCTACCAGATCGTGCTCGTGAATTCCAACCCCGCCACCATCATGACCGATCCCGGCATGGCGGACGTGACTTACATCGAACCGCTGACGGTGCAAGTGCTCACCGACATCATCGAGAAAGAACGGCCCGATGCCTTGCTGCCCAACCTCGGTGGTCAGACGGGCCTCAATCTCTCCTCCCAGCTCGCGAAGGCCGGCGTGCTCGCCAAATACGGCGTCCGGATCATCGGTGTGGAGGCCGACGCCATTGAGAAGGGCGAGGACCGCATTATCTTCAAGGAAACCATGAAGCGGCTGGGCATTGACATGCCGCAGAGCGCGCCGGCCTTCACCGTCGAGGAAGCGGAGAAGGTTGCGAAGGAACTCGGTTACCCGGTAGTCGTCCGCCCGGCCTACACGATGGGCGGCACCGGCGGCGGCTTAGTCTATAACATCGAGGAACTCCGCGTCGTCGCCAGCCGGGGGCTTTCCGCCAGCATGGTCGGACAGATACTTATCGAAGAGTCCGTCCTCGGCTGGGAAGAGTTGGAACTGGAGGTAGTACGCGACGCCAAGAACCAACTAATCACTGTCTGCTTCATCGAAAACGTGGACGCCATGGGCGTGCATACCGGGGATTCTTTCTGCGTGGCGCCGATGCTGACGATTGACCCGAAGCTTCAGGCGAAGCTCCAGAGTTACTCCTACCGTATTGTTGAAGCCATCGGAGTCATCGGCGGCACTAACATCCAGTTCGCCCACGACCCGAAGACTGGCCGCGTTGTCATCATTGAAATCAACCCCCGCACCTCCCGCTCCTCCGCGCTCGCCTCCAAGGCCACCGGCTTCCCCATCGCGCTCGTTTCCGCCAAACTCGCCGGCGGTCTCACGCTCGATGAAATCCCCTACTGGCGGGACGGCACGTTGGAGAAATACACGCCGTCTGGCGACTATGTCGTGGTCAAGTTCTCCCGCTGGGCCTTCGAGAAATTCAAAGGCGCGGTGGACAAACTCGGCACCCAAATGCGGGCCGTGGGCGAGGTAATGAGTATCGGCAAGACTTACAAGGAAGCCTTCCAGAAAGCCATCCGCTCGCTCGAGAATGGCCGTCATGGGTTAGGTTTTGCGAAGGACTTCCACCAGAAATCGCTGGCGGAATTGCTGACCCTGCTCAACGAGCCGACCAGTGAGCGTCAGTGGCTCATGTATGAGGCGCTCCGCAAAGGCGCGACTGTCGCGGACCTCTACGCCAAGACTTACATCAAGCCGTGGTTCATCCAGCAGATGAAGGAGTTGGTCGAGTTGGAGGAACAGATTCTTCAGTTCAAGGGAGGCGAGTTGCCCGACGCCTTGCTCCTCCAGGCTAAGAAGGATGGCTTTGCCGATAAGTATCTCAGTAAGCTACTCGGCATCCCCGAAGCCAAGCTCCGCGCCCGCCGCCTCGCCCTGGGCCTGGCGGAGGCTTGGGACGCAGTGCCAGTTAGTGGGGTGGCCAACGCAGCCTATTACTACTCCACTTACAACGGGACCGACAAGGTGCCGGTCAGCAACCGCAAGAAGGTCATGGTGCTCGGCGGCGGCCCAAACCGCATCGGGCAAGGCATCGAGTTTGATTACTGCTGCGTCCATGCCGCCTTTGCCCTGCGCGACGCCGGCTATGAGACTATCATGGTCAACTGTAACCCGGAGACAGTTTCCACCGACTACGATACTTCGGATAAACTCTACTTTGAGCCGCTGACGGTCGAAGACGTCCTAGCCATCTACCACAAGGAGAAACCTGAAGGCGTGATCGTCCAGTTCGGCGGGCAGACGCCACTGAACCTGGCCACGGAACTCGCTGCCGCCGGTGTGAAGATTCTTGGCACCTCACCGGACATCATTGACCTAGCCGAAGACCGTGACCGCTTCCGCCAGATGATGGATAAGATGGGCATTCCTATGCCTGAATCCGGCATGGCAATCACCTTCGAGGAAGCAAAAGCCATTGCCGAGCGCATTGGTTACCCGGTCATGGTGCGGCCTTCCTTTGTCTTGGGCGGCCGCGGCATGGAAGTCGTCCACGACGAAGAGATGCTCAAACTCTACGTCCAAGCCGCCGTGGACCTGGCACCGGAACGACCTATCCTGATTGACCGCTTCCTCGACAATGCCATCGAGGCTGAGGCCGACGCGCTGGCCGACGGCACCGATGCCTTTGTGCCCGCCGTCATGGAACATATCGAACTGGCCGGCATCCACTCCGGCGATTCCGCGTGCGCCATTCCGCCTGTCACCTTGCCGGAGAAACACCTTAAGACCATTGAAGACTACACCCTGCGTATCAGTCGCGAGTTAGGCGTCTGCGGCGTGATGAACATCCAATACGCCATCTGTCAGGACCGGGTCTATGTGCTGGAAGCCAATCCGCGTGCCTCACGCACCGTGCCGCTGGTGTCTAAGGTGTGCAATATCCCGATGGCCCGCATCGCCCTCCAATTGATGCTCGGCACTAAGCTCCGCGACTTGAACCTCCAGCGGCAGACTCTGCCACACGTCGGCGTGAAGGAAGTCGTCATGCCTTTCAATATGTTTCCCGAAGTGGACCCGGTGCTCGGCCCGGAGATGCGTTCCACCGGCGAAGTGTTAGGTCTGGCCCCGACCTTTGGCCTCGCCTACTTCAAAGCTCAGGAGGCTGCGCTTAGTCCCTTGCCCCTGCACGGGACAGTCTTCCTATCAGTTACTGACAAGGACAAGCCGGTCATCCTCGAAGTCGCGCGTAAGTTCCAGGAACTCGGCTTCCGTCTGAAGGCCACCCAAGGCACTCACCAGTTCCTCCAGCAAAACGGCGTGAAGTCCGAACTAAGTTACAAGATTCACGAACACCAGCGGCCAAACATCGCCGACGAGATCAAGAGCCGCGAAATCCAACTCATCATCAACACTCCCATCGGCAAGAAGAGTCAGCTCGACGATGCCTATATCCGCCAGGCGGCGATCAAGTTCAAGATTCCCTATCTTACCACCAGCGCCTCGGCGCGGGCGTCAGTGCTGGGCATTGCGGAGTCGCGGATGGGCCGGGGCGCCGTCAAGTCGCTGCAAAGCTACCACCAAGGCATCAAGGCTCTGGCGGGATAACCGCTCTATGTGCCCAATGTTCTTTCAGAGTTTGCGCTCGCCATAGCGGCCAGCCTCTTGCGCCCACGACTGATTGCCAGCGGCGGCACAGTTTCACGCGGCCGGAGTTTTCCGCGAGGGCGCGGAAAACAGCGCTCGCGGCGGGCGCGCTCCCCTTGCTACTTCGGAGTCGGGTTAAGTTTGCCATGAATCACACACTGCATATCCTCAGAACTCCTGAGCTGAGGAATTGGCATGGGCCGCCCGGTGAGGGCACCGGGCCTACAGAACCGCCCCCTTGCTGTAGGCCGGGTCCCATGACCCGGCGCGGTTGGACTCAACTCGTTTCCTGGCCGGTTGGAATTCGTCCTCACAGGTCAGGAGTTCTGATCCGATTCACAATCACCAGGGTCTGTGCGCCGATGTTGGCGTTGATTCTGTGTCTGGGCTTTGGCGCTACGAAATCGGAGGCGGCCGTGGCACCGGTCACCGATTCGGATTTGGTCTTATGGCTGGATGCGCAAGATATCGTGGGCCGGGGAGGCACCCTTGGCCAGCCAGCCCACGGTGAGTCAATCGCTGCCTGGGGAGACAAGAGCAGTTATCGCCATCATGCGCGGCAGGCCGTTCCCGGTCAGCAGCCCACCTATGTCCGCGATGCCCTGGACGGCGGACTGTCGGCCGTCCATTTCCAGGCGGCCCGGCAGCAGCATCTCTCCGCCGGAAGTCCGCCTGCTCTCGACTTATCCCTGCTGACGGCCTTCGTTGTGGCCCGCGCCGGCAGGTCGGGCAGCGACATGTGGCTGTTCAGCAAGAACCACTGGGGACCGCCTTGGACCGGTTACGGGATTGCTATCAGCCAGGATGGGCTGCGCCCGTGGCCGCACCTCGGCCTGACCACCGGAGAGCATGGATACTTCCAATTCGGGGGTAACCTTAATTCCCGGTTCCGTATGATCGAGGTCAGTTATGATGGGAAGATCGCCCAGGGCCGCTTGGAGGCGGCGGCTGACCAGGTGCAGGTAGTCAGTGGAAGTATCGCCAGGAATAGTCAGGCGCTGACCATTGGGACACTGGCCTCCCAATTCCTCGAAGGGGACATTGCCGAGATTCTTATTTACCGCCGGGCACTAACTGACAAAGAACGGGAGCAGACACGACGTTACCTGATGGAGAAATACGATCTGCCGATGAGTCAGGCGAAGGCGGGAGACTCCCCGCTGGTTTCTGACTGGCTGTTTCAGGCGGAGGAGCGTCCATTGGCCGAAAGAATTCGCCAGGAGATAGGTTGGACCCGCGAGTTGGCGGCGCGACTGGCTAGGAATCCAAGCTCGCCCAACCTCCGCGGAGAACTGGCTGACCTGGAAGCGCTGGCTGGAAAAGCGACCGCTGCCGGCAGCCCAGCCCTCGGCGGGAAGACGGCCAGGGAGTTGTATCTGGCCGTGCGGCGGGTCAAACGGAGCATCGTGTTCAAGAACCCCGCAGTGGACTTCACGCAACTGCTGTTCATTGATCAGCCGCTGCCGCAAGGATCGGAGTCCAGTCACGAGGCGGTCCACCGCCTGGGCATGATGGCGGTTCCCGGTGGCCGGCTGCTGCTGCTCGAGGGGCTGCATCCAGACGGACAGGTCCGCCCACTGGCACCGGGTATGCCGGGCAGTTACTGGCGTCCCGATCTATCGTTCGATGGCAGGAAGATACTCTTCTGCTTCAAACCTTATGACTCGAAAAGCTTTCATCTGTATGAGATGAACGTGGACGGCACTGGCCTGAAACAACTCACCGACAGTGATTACGATGACATTGATCCGATCTATCTTCCCGACGGGCATATCATGTTCACCAGCACCCGGGGAAACACCTATGTCCGCTGCGGGCCTTATATCTATTCCTATGTGCTGGCGCGCTGTGATGCCGATGGCGGTAATGTTTACTTGATCAGCATGAACAGCGAGCCGGACTTCGTGCCGGCTCTCTTGAACGACGGACGGGTCGTCTATTCCCGCTGGGAGTATTCGGACAAGGACCAGAACCGTGTCCAGAGCCTGTGGACCACGTTCCAGGACGGGAGGCAGACGACAGTTCTATGGGGTAACCAGAGTGTGTGGCCGGACCACCTAGCCGAACCGCGGCCGATGCCGGGCAGCGGACGGGTAATGTTCACCTCAGTTGGGCACCACGACTGGTTTCATGGGTCCATTGGTATTATTGACCCGGCCCAAGGATTCAATTATCCGCTCGGACTCACCCGAGTTACCCTCGACCTGCCGTGGGCCGAAGTGGGTAATTCTCCCGCCGACCGACCCGAAGCGCCGGACTATCACTCGTCGGGACGTTTCACGGGATACCTGGGCGCCTATCCACTTTCTGAAGAGGACTTACTAGTCTCGGCGCGCGGCGAGGGAGACAAGTTCCGCATCTATTTGATGGATGTGCAGGGAAACCGGGAGTTGATTTACGAGGGGATGCACCATGCCTGGTACGCCATGCCAGTAAGGCCGCGTCCGGTGCCGCCGCGGCAGCCGGACTTGGTGTCCTGGCCCGGCACCGGCAAGGAGCGCAAGCCGGTGCAAACGGGCGTGTTTTATAGCGGGGACGTTTGCCAGGGTGTGCCCGATCTGGAGCGAGGGAGGGTCAAGTATCTGCGGGTGTTCCAACAAGACGCCAAGACCTATTCCACCTGGCAGAAGATCTTTGCCTTTTCCGGACCGGCCGTCTCGGCGGTCCAGTCCGAGGCGGTCAAGCGGATCGTCTCCACAGTGCCGGTCGAACCGGATGGTTCGGTTCACTTCGAGACTCCCGCCGGGCAAGCCTTGTATTTTCAACTTCTGGATGAGCACCACCGGGCACTGCATACGATGCGTTCGTTCACCGGGGTGCTCCCCGGCGAACGTCGTGGGTGTGTGGGCTGCCATAGCATGCATACCATCGCGCCGCCGAACCAGCCAGGACTGGCGTCCCGACGCCCGCCCACCGCTTTAAGCCCGCCTCCTTGGGGCGCGGAGAGCATCGGCTACGAACGGTTCGTCCAGCCCGTGCTGGACCGCTATTGCGGTAAGTGCCACCAAGGCGAGGGCGAGGCCCGCCAGAAGCTGGATCTTACCCTGCGTCCCGCCGCGGGTGACTTCCGGTTATTCAAGGAGCCTTACCTGACACTCATTGCGCCGGCAGCCTGGCCAGTGCCCGTTCCTGCGACGGGCCAGCCCGGCTATGGTATCGCCGGTGCCATCCCCGTGTATGGCTTGCGACCGGATGATGTCTATCCCAACGACCCTGCCACCGACGGACCTTCAACTATCCACCGGTCTTTGCGGCCGTTGCGGTATCTCTCTGCCCGCAGCCCATTGATTGAGCAGGCAATGAGCGGCCAGCACCACGGCGTAAAGGTTGACCCGGTGGGACTCCTCAGACTGATTGCCTGGATAGACGCCAATTGCCCCTACTTAGGTGAGGAGGAAATTCGCGCCATGGCGGATCCCGAATTCGGCGGCATTGACAAGTTACCCATCCGGCCACGCCTGACAACCGCGCCGGTCATCGAGCGGCCATGACTCGAAGTTACAGGCAATTAGGCAAGAGGGAAGTGGGGCAACCTAAGTAGTTACCCGAAAGGAACATTGCTTCCTACGCAGGTCAGTCGGGCACGGATAAGCGGAAGAAGGCTTGCCGTTCAGGCGCGATTTCCACCCAGACATTGGTTGTTTGCCAGAGGTTCGTGACAGTTTCCCAACTGGCGCTCGCCAGGTCGTGCGTCATCTCCAAGCGTCCGCTTTGATTGGCGTCGGGCCATGACAGCCCGATCCGGTCGCCCTGCCGGCTGACTTCCAAACGCCGGAAAACCGCCGCGTTAAGTCGGGCCACGGCGGCGGAGAGGCGGCTCAGGTAAAGGCCCTGTTCCTTCCCCAGCGGCGGCGGTTCACCTTGGTTCCATGAGGCGTTGAGCGCCAGCGCTGCCAGGTCTTCACCCATCCGGCGCACGGTTGGATCCCCCAGCCAGTCCGCCGCGCGGCTGACGTTCGCGCTGATGGCGGCCTTGCCGGAGTTCCAGAGGATCGGGTCGGCGGCGGGATTGATGAAGTTCGTCACGCCGAGCAGTGGCCCGCCGACGCGGTCGCCGTTCCAGGTGAACTGAAGGTAGTTCGGCCATTGACCCTGCGCCGTGCCGTCGCCTTCGGGCGCGGCGACCGGGGCCAGATAAGTGAGCGTTCGCCCCCAGGCGGAAAGCACTTCGCTGGGCCGAAGGGCGGGCAAGCCGAGCGGCGCGTCGCCGGAATCCATGCGCCAGCGGTTGAGGTTGTTCATGTCGTAAAGCGTCAGCATCCAGGTCTGATCGGTGTGGTTCGTGCCGGGTTCGCTCACGGGCGCGTCGCACCAGAAGCCAAAGCGTTCGCCAGCGCGTGTCAACTCGGCGTAATACTGCGCCACCGCGCGGGAGAGATTTCCCCGAAAGTCTTCCAGAAAGCTCGCGTCGTCGCTGGCTAGGCCGACGAATCGGAAGGCTTGGATCCATTGCGACGCCACGCGGCCCACCGGATGCGCCCACTCGTTCGGCGGCGGGCGCAGCGGATCGCACGGCACGCCGGGCCGCTCCGGATACATGAACTGCCGCATCGTCGCCGCGCCGCGCTGCACGGTCTCCACGATGGTGAGGTCGCCGGTCAGCCAATAGTGCAGGAGCAGGTTGTCGAAGTAAGCGTGCGAGCTGTTGAAGTCCGCCCGGTAGCCACCGTAGCCGGTCGGCGCCTGGCCGATGTAGAAATAGTCGTCCCCAGGCGCGCCGTGGATGATCTGCGTGTGGAGCATCCGCCACGCGGCGGGCGCGGAGATTTCGTCGAGCCACCAACTCTCGCCGGACCGCATCGCCCAGTAAGTGGCGAGCGCCGAGGTGTTGTGGTAATCCGTCCAAGTCGCGCCCCAGTAAGTGTCGTCCCACGTCTC
>CAINDV010001371.1 GCA_903847485.1 uncultured Verrucomicrobiota bacterium | reverse complement strand
GGGGAGAAGCCGCTTGGGGATCAGGATTTTCATAGTTTTCAAAGGTCGGATCTAGTCGGATTTAGTCGGATTCGGCCTGCTATGTTCAGCCCGGCAGGGCGAAAGGGAATAGCCCAGCGTTTCAACGCTGAGGACCAACCGCGCGGAGGGGTACAGTCCCGCCAGGGACGACAGAGATAGGGCCGCCGGGCCTGCCTTCTGCCGTCCATGATGGGACTTGGACTTGGCCCAACCGGCCACCCAGCGTTGAAACGCTGGGCTATTATCTTCCGCCCGGTCGGAGCGCCGAATTCCAATTCGGCGCGCACCCGCAGTTTCGGCCCATGCCAGCCGCGCCGAACTGGAGTTCGGCGCTCCGGCGTAGCGGCGGTCTGGCGACCGCCGCCATTCTCATCCCCCGGAAAGGGAAGTTGGCGGCGCTCGGCCGAGGCGCCGCTACGGGGGCATGGACTTAAGGCGTCGCGCTGCGGTCTTGCGTTTGGCGGCGTGGCGGTTAGGGTTTCGCCATGAGCACGACGGCGTTGCATATAATCGGACTGGTGAAAAGCCTCCCTCCGGCGGAGCAGCAGGAGATTCGCGAGGCGCTGGCCTGTCCTTCGGCGCAGCCCAAGTCCGCCCGGCGTCGCCAGCTCCAGTGCCTGCCCGACGGCAGCTTCTTCAATCCCAACGGCCTGCCGAACGACGATCCCGTCTTCAAGATTCTGGAAGAGGTCGAGGCGGAACGGCACCGGATGCCCGGCCCGCCACCGCCGCAATTCGACTGAGCCATGTATCTGCTGGATACGAACGTGCTGGGCGAGTTGATGCGCCGCCAGCCCAACCCGCAGGTGGAGGCGCGCTTTGCGTCGGAACCGGCCGAGTTGTTCGTCTCCGCCATCACCGTGGAGGAAATCCGTTACGGAGCCAGCATCGGGCCGCCCGGCAGCCGGCTCTGGGAGCGGGCTGAGGCAGACTTGTTTCCCCATGTCACGGTCTTGGCGCTCGATGAGTCGGTGGCAGTGCTGGCGGGCAAGTTGCGGGGCGAATGGAAGCGCAGCGGAACGCCGGTGGGTTATCCGGACGGCCTGATCGCGGCCACGGCGAAGCGTTTCGGCCTGACGCTCGTCACGCGAAACGTGCGCCACTTCGACCACGTCGCGGGGCTGGCGGTAGAGAACTGGTTCGAGCCAGCGGGAAAGCAGGCTTGAGGCGGACGTGTATCCGGTCCTGGCATGAAGTTCTCGACGTAGCGGCGCGTCGGCAGACCGCCGCACTCTTCCCCGGTCCCCCCAGGTGGCGGCGCTCTGCCGAGACGCCGCTACGGGGACGAGGTGCATGGCCAGCCTCCACCGTTCAGAAACCGCGCAGCGGGGCCACTAACCACATAGGGTTGGCGCGCGGGCGTCCTCGCCCGCTTTGCGCGTTCGGAGTGCTCCCTCGCGTGATTGTCCTCGCGCAAGTCGGTCGTCCAAAGCGGACAGGATGTCCGCGCGCCGGTTGATGGCAAGCCGTGGAAGCTCCTCCTCCTCCGCACGGGCAACTTGGGCACACGGGACCTCAAAGAACTCTTCCGGCAGCACTTGGCGGAAATTGTCCAAGCGCTGGAGCAGAACTCGCTGGTGGAACTGGATCGGCTCCGGGTGCAGGGGGTGGCGTGAACCCGACGCGAGGCAAGGCAGTCCGGTAGCGACGGGCGTGGCTGGGGCGACGCCAGGCTCCGGTGCTGCGCTCAGGTTTTGCCGACTCAGAGTCACCGGCTGCCTCCCGGTTGCTGGCCGGCGAGGGCTTGGACGGTCTTCTCCAAGGCGGCGAGGCGGTGGCCCAGCGACTCAATCTGGCGGTCTTTGGCGGCCAAGGCGGTTTCCTGTGCCTTGACGATTTGGTGCATCTCCTTCACGCCCTCCACCAGCACCGGGATGACGGCGGAGTAATTCACATGCGTCCGGTCTTTATCAACTGCTTCGGGAAGAGCGGTGGCCAACTGTTCGGCAATGAAGCCGGCTTCCCGGCTGGAGGCGGAAGACTGTTTCCACCTGAAATAGACACCGTTGATTGCACCTAGCACGTCCAGCGGATGTTGCACGGTAACAATGTCGGTTTTCAGCCGCTGTGAAGAGGAACTCCAGTAGGCACCATCGCCACGGATGTAGAACTTCGTGGACCCGTTGCCGTCACTGCCAATGATGAAGAAACGGTCGGTATAATAAACTGTCCAAGGGGCCTTCAGATCGACAAGCCGGCCAGCACTCCAGTCGCCCGCGCCCTGTACCGTGAGTGTTGGATTGGGCGGGCCACCCAGCCCCGTCATGCCGCCATAGAGGTAAGTCTTCCCACTAACAGAAAGTGCCTCCGGCGGAGTCGTCCAGCCCACTCCAACATTGCCACCACTGAGCGCCAGCAGGACGTTGTTGTTTGCGTTAGGAAGCCGAATCCTTGGCGCGGCTGGCTGTTCCCCACCCAAGCCACCGCTGCGGTAGATTTGAAAGTCACCGGACGGAGCATACTTGTGGAGGTACCAAAAATTACCACCCGCGCCGAGAGTAAGCCGTGCGTCGGAACTCGCGCTGGTAGATTCAACAAATGCACCCGCTTCGCCGGTGCTGCGAATGTGGAGAGCCTCCGCAGGGTTTGCAGTCCCGATGCCGACTTTGCCTCCTGAAGCAACCAGTTGGCCGCTTCCAACATTGAGACCGTTGGCGGGTAAGTTCAAAGCTCCAGTCATCGTGTCGCCACCCTTCGCCACGTACGCCTATGATCCGACCGCTGGCGCGACGCCGGTGAGCAGGGAGCCGTCACCTTGAAAAGCTGGTGCCTGCACCATGCCGTCACCTCGGATGCTGAACTTGGAAACTCCATTCCCGTCAAATCCAACCAAGAAATACCGATCAGTATGGTAGGCCACCCACGGTGCCCGAAGGTACATGAGCCGGCCACTACCGTATTCCGCGCCCCCTGCGACTGTCAGAGCGGGGTCTTGGCTTGGGGCACCCAAGCCGGTTGTGTCACCATAGATATACGCTTTGCCCAGGACTTCGAGTCCCACTCGCGGACTGCTGGCTCCAACGCCAACATTGCCACTGGCACTTACCGTAACGGCTGTGATTGGGTTTCCCCCGCCGCCGGGCACCACGAGTTTCTCCGCGCTGTTCGCCTTGAACGCAAATGGTGTCGTCAGGATGCGCTGGCGGGGCGTGATGGGGTTGTTGCCACTAACCTGGACCTCGACGTAGCGGTTGGTGCCGTTGAAGGAGTCGGCGATGGCCCGATTCGCTGTGTCCACCTCGCCGAGCATGAGGTTGAAGTAGCCTTGCACCACCGGAACCTTGCCCCGGTGGCCGGTGGTGCCCGTCGCGCCGTCGAACCCCTGCGGTCCCCAGATGAGGCTCCCGCCCGTGGCCGCGTCGTAGATCTTGAAGGTGAGCATGTAATCCGTCGTGGGCAGGGCGTTGCCGTTGGCGTCGGTCAACTGGCCCTGGTAGTTGATGAGCGCCGGGACGGATTGGGCCGGGGCTTGGCCACAAAAGAGCGCAAAGAGCGCAGAGAGGAGGACGAGCTTTTTCATGGGCATCGGAAGGCGCAAAGGCGCAGCGTTCACCGGCCGTCGTTGAGGATGTTCACGTCGCTGGCGCGTCGCAGTTCGAAGGTGCCTTGGACGCGCAGGTCGTTGCGATGGACGCCGCGAAGTGTCTCGGCGTAGATGCCGCCGGCCCGCGTGTCGCCCCAGCCATCGTTGAAGCCGACAGGGTTGGTGGGGGTAAAAGTCAGGGTGATGAGGCGGGTGATGTCGAAGGATTCCTGGCCCGGTGGCAGGGTGGTGGAGAAGCGAGCGTCGAGGTTGTCGTGGTTGGGATGGCAGCGGTGGACGAAGGGATTCAAGCGGTTGGTGTAGGCGGTGTAGTTGGTGCAGGTGAGCGCACCGTTGAGAAAATCTGGCGTGCCGGCCATCGAGATGGGGTCGGCGAAGCCAAAAGCAGCCGAACTGAAGCGACGGCCAACTGAGCGTCCGTCCCGTTGGGAAGAACCCGTGTAGCCGTAGCCGCTCAAATACCGGTCGTCCGTGATGAGAACGTAGTCACCGGATTGGCCGACCTCGCTCCAGCCGGGGTTGTTGGTAGCCGAAGTGTAGGAGCCGGGCTTCCACATCTGGGTGGCCTTTTGGAGGAGTCTGGCCTGGCCGTTGGCGTCCACGTGGACCAGGATGCGGAAGTTGAAATTCGAAGCCGTGAGCACCGGGGTGTTTGAGGTTACCGCAGAGGCTGGTTGGCTGACTTGATTGAGCGTGACCCCGCCAACCCACAATCCGGCGTAGGAGGAAGCAGCCGAACCGCCACCTTCTTTAGGGGCACGAGCGGCGACTGCTGTTTGGCGACCTTTGGCGGTAACTGGCACAAGGAAGCGGGAGTTCGCGTCCTTGATTTCGAGCAAGGTTTGGTAGAGGGCATCCCGACCTACCGGTGCGGTGTAAGGATTCATGCTGGCGCGGTGAGCTTCCAAGCGAAAAGCCAACTCCTGTCCGGTTGAGAGGTTGGTGATGAGCTGTGAAGGCAGGCGGAACCAGCCGCCCGTCCGGGTGTTGAGAACCCAGTAGTTCAGGGGCACAGAGCCGGCATAGTCCGGGAAGGCGGTGGATGGCGGGTTGGTGGAGGTGAGCGTATTGATGGTAACGGTCTTGAGCGTGGTAGAGTTGTTGCGAATGCGGAGAGTTTGCTCGGTCAGCGTGCGTCCGTAGTCGAGGCCGTTGCGCTGCTCCAGGCCGAGGGTTAGCGGGCCGGCGAAGTCCGAGGCGCCGACGGTTTTGATCCACAAGCCTTCGCCATAACTCAGCTTGGCGGTGGTGGGATTGGTGACTTGCTGCCAGTAGCCGTTCGTGCCGAGGCGGTAGATATTGGTGGCAGTGATGCCGGTGGCACCCGCGAAGAAACTCTGGAACGTGGGCGGAGTCGCCGGATCAACGTGAAATCCGACCAGGTTGAAGGAGTCGGAGTTCCATTCCGGCTTTCGCACGCTGGGGATGCCGCGCACCACCCAGTTGGTTGGGGAGGCATTGTCCGGCAGCTTGATGAGGTAACATTTTCCGCCTTCCAGGATGAAGAGGTTTACCTGAGCCGCCAGTGGATGTATCGCGGGTAGCCAGGCAAGCCAATTGGGTGAGGGCAGGATGAGCTTGGCGGGATCGCTGATGAACTGGACGGGCGAAAAGCGTTTGTTCCAGCCCCAGGCACTTTCCACTGGCGGGCCGGCAAAGATAGCGTCGCACTCCCGCGGCTCCGGCTGGACTTCGAGGAAGACGGCATTCCAGCCGGGGCGGAGAGGGACGGTCTGGGTGGTCCACTGAGCGAGCGCTGGGAGGGTGCTCAGCACGAGGGAGAGGAGGATCGAATGGCGTAACATGGTGGGGGTTCCTGGTTGAAGACTCATTGCTCGACCATCACGGAGTAGTAGTAGGTGACGCCGACGGCTGCTCCGGGGTCATGGAGGGAGTTCACCGGCGGCGTGGCCGGGATGTAGCTTTCGATTAAAGGGGGTGTCCATCTGAGTGCGGTAGGTACAAGATGTGGGGGTGTCGACGCAACCACTGGC
>CAINDV010001370.1 GCA_903847485.1 uncultured Verrucomicrobiota bacterium | reverse complement strand
CCGCCGCATTGTCGGAACTGGCCACCACCTTCATGCTCGCCACCGCCGTCCGGTCGTCCGTCACCGTCAGCGCCACGGTGTTGGTCTGCCCCACCTCCAGCGTTTGCTCGACAATGCCCGCAACCACCGGCGGCGCGTTCGGAGGGACAGGCGGAAGCGATTGGGGCACGGATGAGCTCCCCAGAAAAGCGGCAAGGCATTTGAGAGTGTTCCCGGGCAACATTTCGGCAGTACCGAAGCGGAGGTAGCCCGTTAGCAGGAGCAAAACTCCAAGCGTGGCCAAGACCGGCACTACCACGCCCACGCAACCCTTGGCCTTCAATTCCTGCAACAACTTCTGCAAGTCGAGAATGTCGAGATCCGGGATCAGCAGGCGGTTGCAGAGACCGAGCCAGTAGTCGCGCTCGCGGCCCAGCCGTTTCCATTTGGCTTCCTCGCCGCTCGCCTCCGGCTTGATGGGGATGTTGTAGCCACCGGTGAGCTTACGCCTGGTGACGAGCTTGAAGATGAGGTCGCCCAAGGCCTTCAGGTCGTTTTTCTCGATCTCGCCGGCATCGGCGGCGGTGCCGGGCCGAGGATCCGTGAGGAAGACGGGGCTGCGGCCGAGGACGGTACGTTTCCGACCGCCAATCAGGATGTTGGCCGGCTTGAGGTTGCCGTGGGAGCGACCGAGGACGCGCTGCATTCCCAGAAGCGCCTGGAGGACGTTTATGAGCAGACCCCGCAGATCGGCGGCAGCCACCACTCTGTCGTTGTCGCTCCTGCACCATTCCCACACGGAGCCGCGCTTGTAGTAATCCGTGGCATACCAGGCCACCCCGCCCGTGGGGCTGTCATCATGGATCAGAGCGAATCCGTGCGAGATCTTTGCGCCGACCTCCTTTTGAAGCTTCAGCGCTTCAATGAAGCTGGCGCAAGGATCCGCGCTCGGCGCGACCCCGCCATCCGGCGTTGAGGTGTCCGCCTCAGGCACAGCCGGGATGCGGAAGACCTTGATGACGTAACCGCCCTTGCGGACGGACCCGGTCTTGCTGGCACGATACACGTTCGTACCGGACGGAAGCTTGTCTTTCGCCTCATTCGCCACCTCAAACTGGCCGTATTTGATCACATCCTCTCAAATCCTTTGTGCGCGGTGGAAGCTCAGCCCAAAGCCGGGCAGGTGGAAGGGCTGAAGCGGGCCAGCCGGACGCAAGCGTCGTCCTCAGACTCACAACAGACCATGCTTGACCATGATCTTATTATACTTCGAGGAAAACGGTGTCTTGGGGGCAAGGCCGGAGTCCTGAATTTCAATCAGGAGGGTCCGGTTCTTGGCCTTCCAACACCCCGCGAACAACGGAACGATCCGCTTGTCCGTGTCGTCGTTTTTGCTTTTGCCCGGATAATCCGCGATGACCACCAAGGCCACGGCCTCTTCCTGGCCCAGCCACTGCTTCCAAACAGTGTGGTTCCGCAGGATGGTTAGCTTGTCGGTGCCGTCGCCGAGAAGGCCCGTCGCGGCATCGGGGATCTTGGATTCGGCTTTGAGGAGTTTGATCTTGCCCTTGACCACCTCGAATGTGAGGCGTGTGGAGTTGGCGCGGAGGGCATCGTCATCCAGCCAATAAATATCCACGGGCTTTTTCTTCCAATCTGCAAATTGTTGGTAATTGAACGCCACAACGTCCAACCGCTCAATGGTTGTGTTTGGAGAGAGGGTGGCTTTCAACTCGATGTTCCAATCATCGCCGCTGTCCGAACAACCGTTGGAGAAGGCCGCGAGAAGGAGGGCCAGCGCGGGCAGGCGCAGCCAGGCGAAAGTCCGAAACATATTTCTTTTCATGTTGAACGAGGTGTTTGCAAAGTCATTTCGTAGGGCTAGTAGAGCGGAGCCAACTGCTGCCCGTCAAGTCAAGAATGAAGGCTAAAACGGCGAAGCGGGCCTGGGGGCCAAGACGGTGGTGGGCACAGATGGGCGCGTCGAAACCCTCAGTTCCTGCAAGATTTTACTTTGCGAAAGCTTTGGAATCGGGCACACAGAAGGACATGCCTGCTCCAGCCAACAACGATTCAGACGGCCGGCTACCGCCGGAAGTGCGCGCCGTCCCGGTCCATCCGACAGACGAAACTCATCCGCTACGCCTGTGCGTACTGGTACGGGCGACCCCGGACCCCGTGGTGGGAAGCTTCTTTGAACTGCGACATTTGCCGGACGCACGCGTGTATTTGGGCTGCATCTGCGACGCTGGCGGGCATGTCCTCGAGCAGGTTGAGGTTTGGGTGCAGACCCCCGAGGGCTTCGTACAGGGCCTGGCCGCGCACCGCGAAATCACGACTAATTCTATCCTTGATGAGCGGTGGGCCGGGTACTGCCAGGCTCTGCGAAGCTGCGCTCCAGAGGATTTCATCGAGACCGGTTGGGAGAAACGGCATCCGCCTCCCATATTGTTGAATCCCGCCTCGACTTCCTGCACAACACCTCGCGCCCCTGACAGTGGAGGGGCGTGGGAGCTCTGCCGGGACGACTTGGTGCTGGAGGCCGCCGGGTTGCCGGCGTATCGCTCCTCCCTCGTGCGCTGCCTTTACGACCGCCAAGCCGGAAAGGATTCCCGCTTTGTGCCGGTGACGTGGCAGGCCCCGGAGAATGAGTCAACGCTGGAGCCGACCTCCGCGCTGGGGTGTGGCGAGGGGAACGTGCCGTTCAACCTTCATGGCGGTTTGATGCTGGTGAACCGTTTCCATCCGCTCGGCTATGAGGACTACGCGGATCTGTTAAGCGGCAAGCCTTGGAGAGGTTTGAAGCACGGAAGCGCGGCATTGCCGCTAAGCGAGGCCTATCGGGATCTGACGGACCCAGATCTCAGCCGGCGTTTCGGCAGCATGCTCTTTCTAGGAGCGACGGGCGCGGCGGGACGGATCGTTGAGGCGCTACATTTGAAGCTAAGATTGTTGGCGGACGCATTCCGGGCCGTCCGGCTCTGCGTCGCGGCGAATCAACTGCCGTTCTTGAACTTGTCTCCAGAGAGCTTCCGGGTAAGGCTGGATGATCCCGGCACAGGACTGCCGCTGTACTGGACCGCCCGCTGCACCATTGTGAAGCCCACCCAGGCCATATCCCTTGCGGTCAAAACTACGGAGAATCGTTTCTTTGTCCGAGGGGGGCAGACCGGTAAGTCCATCTACCTCCCGGAGGGCCAATTCGGCGGCGGTCAGGGATTGGGCACAGTGCGAATGCGCGAGGTGGTGGCAGACCGGCGGGATTTCCTCTGCATCGAGGGAACCTTGGTTCTCCAAGAACCGGTGCAATGCTCACCGCGTGATATCCTCTGGATTCGACTGCCACTCGGCGGGGCGATCGTGGATCTTTACGGCCACGTTGACAGCGACAGCTTGGCAGCTTCTGAGGTGTGCTTCCGCAGCATGCCGCAGCGTTTCTCCGGGGCAGCGATTGGGGCCTTGCGCAGTGGTTCAGTGGTAGAATTCCCGCGCTGCCATTACGAAATCATTCCGCTCCTCAGTTCTCCGTGCGACCTTTGCTCACTAGGGGTCTTGGCCATCCGCACACTGCTGGTAAATGACAAAGCTTGCCTCCCCGCGGCCCTCGACGATTTGCTGGGCTTGGCAGGGCAAGTCGCGGTGGAACATAAGTTCGATCTGCCGCTGCCCGCCCGCATCGCCGTAATTTTTGACCGCAAGGCTGGATGGCTTTCGTCGCTGGGCCCCCACCGACTGCTGGCCGAGGAACTCAGTCCGTCTCAAGCGATCAATAAGGTGCCTGCCGAGTTGTGGTATGAGGTGCTTGCCACACTTGTGGGGCTGTTTCCGGGCAGAGGCTCCGACAGCGAATGCAAGGACTTGGGCGATGCGCCGGATGTGGCGTTGGAAACCGTCTTCGACCGTGCGATCACAGAATTGGACCAATTGATCCTGAAAACCCGCAGCCTATTGATGGTTGATTGGGCCTTCAACCGAGAGGTGCGATCTGTTATCGAAGAGTTCCGGAACCGCTAACCCGAACATTTCAGGGACGTGTTGGTCCGCTGAATTTTCCGGCGCAAAGTTGCTTGAATCATCCTCCGGGTGGGCCGCAGGTCTCGCTGCGGACCCGATAGATCTCCCGTGACTGTCTGGGACTCGCGCCCATTGGTTTTTTCGTTCCCCAAGGCACACCGCCCCCGGTCCCGCCCGGCAGATGCGCGTCGTCCCTTCCTGTCTGCCGCCCTCAGCCGTTGGCCCCGCCCGCGCTCCACGTCGCCAGCCGTCGCTGACACGTCCAATAGGCTTCCTACCACGCCCACGCCCGACTTAGGCAACACCGTGACGCTGGCCAATTACCTGCGACTGCTGGAAACTGCGTTTCTGGCCAGCGGGCTGGAACTCTTCTCCAAGGGGCAGGCGCGCAAGCGCGGCAGCAGCCCCAAGCTGGTGGTGTGGAACAACGCTCTGGTCAGCGCCACGGTCCTCAAAACCTTCGAGCAAGCGTTCGCGGACGGCTCCTGGTGGGAGCGGTTGGTGGAAAACGCCGTGGGCGCGCATCTGTTGAACGGCTTGCACGGCTCGGCCTGGGGTGTGACATACTGGCGCGATGCGACTGAGGAAGTGGACTTCGTGGTCAGTCAGGGCACGCAGGATTGGGCCATCGAGGTCAAGAGCGGTCGCGGCGACAAAGTTAGCGGCATGGCGGCCTTTCGCCAGCGATATCCCAAGGCCAAGGCTTGGCTGGTTGGCGCGACCGGAATCAAGCTGGAGGAGTTCTTCTCCAAACCAGCCCCAGAGTGGTTTCAATAGAGCGCGGCCACGGTGTTGAAAGGCGCGTCCAAATCTCACCTCCGTCGGGGTGCCACTGTCAGAAGAAGTGTCAGAAGCCGGAAGTGCCAGAGTAGTGGTGGAGTAGTTGCCGAGTAGTGGCAGAGTACGCTTGATTTGCGCCAGAAGCCCTTTAGATTGTGCCTCGAAAGCCCAATAAAATCGAGGCTTGATAGACGCGAGCCCTACCTCTGGAGCCATTTTCTAAGTCGTTGATTATCAACGATCGCAACTTCCAAAACGAGGCAAAAACGCCCCAGTGTGTGAGAAACTGTGTGAGAGGCTACTACTCTGGCACCACTCGCCAAGTACACCGCCACT
>CAINDV010001369.1 GCA_903847485.1 uncultured Verrucomicrobiota bacterium | reverse complement strand
GTATAGCTACAATATGCAACCACAAAATGAGCGCCCAGCCTGCTTATCAACTTTGGGTTACTGAACGGTCACACACCCGGCCCCCCCGGCGGGGAGATTGGGAAAACAGTTGCCCACGGTTCACGACGGATACGGTGGTGCCTGCTCAGTAGCCGTCAAAGTTGTTCTCCACCTTCTCAGCCCTGGCCATGCGACGCTGGGAAACATTGATGACCCAGGAGGCGATGTTCGCTTGCGTGATGGGCATAGGCAGGCGGGAAAGCATGGAGGGCAGGCTGTAGAAGTCCTTGTAGAGACTGCGAACGCTGTTCTCGAGTGATGCAGGTGTCCCATAAGGCGGTCGGATGGAGCAGAGTTGACCCGGCCACCGGTCAAGTTCATCGCGGTTCGGGATCCGGCCTTCGGCATCGAGCCGGTCGTAGAGAGGAGTTCCTTTGACCGGGGTGAGGATGTTGAAGTAGGCCACCGGTACTTTGTGTTGCTGAAGAAAGGCCAGCGTTGCGCCGAATACACTTTCGGTTTCGCCCTCCCAACCAAAAATGAAGTTCAAGGAATAGCTGATGCCGAGACGGCTGAGTTTGGCCAGCATGGCAGCGTATTTATGGGCCTTGTTAAACCGCTTGTTCATGCTCGCCAGCGTGTCGGCGGAGATGCTTTCCAGACCGATGTTGACGTGGAGCAACCCGCTTCGCAGGGCCAGTTGCATGAACGGCTCATCGTTGCACAAGTAGGAAGACCAGAGCGCCGACCATCGCACCTTCAGGGGGATCATCGCCTCCATCAACTCAATGGCGTGGCTGCGCTTGCCGCCAAAGTTGCTGTCGCCGAAAAAAATGCTGCGTGAATGGCAATGTTTGATTTCTTCGACCACCTCACGCACCGGTCGGCAGCGGTAGGTTTCGCCCAGCAGGAATCTTTCGGAGCAGAATTCGCAACGAAACGGGCACCCGCGCGAGGAGACCACCGTGAAAGTCCTGAAGGGCCCGTAGTGGCGCAGGTTCATGAGCTCGTAGCGTGGGTGTGGCAGGCAGGCCAGGCTTAGCAGAACTTCGGCCCGGTAGAGTTTCTGTAGCCGACCGAGGCGCGCATCCTCCAGCATGCGCGGCCAGATGAACTCCGCCTCGCCAACACCAACCGCGTCGCAATGTTCACCCGCCTCCTCCGCGTGGAAGAAAGAGTGCGGCCCGCCCATGATCACCAGCCGACCGCGGCGGCGAAACTCGTCGGCTACATCGTAAGCGCGATAGGAGTTGAGCGTGGAAGTGCTGATGGCCACCAGGTCAAAGCGGTCGTTAAACGGAACCGCTTCCACCTGTTCATCGGCCAGCGTGACTTCCCAATCCGCCGGAGTCAGCGCCGCCAGATAGGGCAGGGTGAGAGGCACCACGTTCCTCCGGCGCACCTTGAACACATCGTGACTGGCCTTGGCACGGTAATAGGAGGGCTGAAGGATGAGAAGTCTGGGTCTCATGACGGAGGATTATCACCAAAACATTCGTGCTCTGTTGCGTGGGCCGGCTCGTCTGCTTGAGATCTCTGGTAGAGGCATTCCGCCGTAACCGTCAGGCTGACAGGCCCGCCAGAGTCTGCGAAACGGGCCGGGTTCAGCGCAAGCTTGAAACGGCGGCATAATCTCCTTGCGAAGCTCCGCAGCGCCGCCCCATGCTTTGCCGCATGGCAACACCAGCCCCGAAACAAACATCGTCGAGATACCACGCCATCATGCTGCAAAGGCTAGCCATGACGCTGGCGACGCTGGTGGTGCTGGGATTGCTCTTCGGCTGGATTTATGACTGGGCCACGCCCCGCTTTTATGGCCCTGATCGCACGCCTTCTTTCCAGCTCGGCGTGTTGCATGGCGCGTTGATGCCGGTAGCACTGCCGAGCCTGTGCGTCGGCAAAGACGTTCCAATCTACTCGCCGAACCCGCCCAGTCGAATTTACAAGATCGGCTATATCGCGGGTGTCAACCTCTGCGGCGTGGCCTTCTTCGGTGGTGCCGCCCGGATGGCGCGCAAGCCCAGGGACGCGGGTTAGTAAAGTGCGTTGCGGAAGGTTTCGATTACGTTCAGAGGACCGCCGGCCCAATAGTGGGTATGGGGCAGGCTGAAGGTGCTCCGGTCCCGCTCGAAGGTAAGTCGCACGGGGCGATCCGGTATGTTCGGATCGTAGGCCTCGAACTCGATACCCCGCTCCGAGGCGCTCGCGCCAAAGAGCACCACGCCGTGGTTGATGGTGATGCGCGGGAACCGAAACAGATGCACGACGGGTGTCCGGCCCGCGCACAACGACCGCTCCAACCGGCGTGCCTCCCGCTCCTGATGTCGCCGCGGAACCGGGAACACCATCCGCCAATGGCTGCGCACGAAATAGGATTCCCATGGGCCGCCGCACCCGGCTTTGAGCAGCGGCTCCCAAGCCTGGCTGAACGCACGCAGGCCGGTGTAGCCGGGTACCGGCACTCGCTCCGACTCTTCGCTCGTCCGGCGCGGGCTGCGGGTGACGACTTGGTGAATGAGCCGGCGATAAACGGCGGCCTCCGCCACCGCCCGATCCGGCTCGAAGCGGGCATGGTGAAGGAACTGCCGCGCTGACCTCACCATCACAAAGCAGCGATGGGAATAGGCGGGAGGGGCGCTCCGGCGCGAGATGTCCATCGCCCCCGTTGTCGCGTCTAACTGGTACTGCCAGACCAATTCATTGGCGAACGCGAAGGTGTCCCGCTCAAAGACAAAAGAGCCGCCGGCAGTCATTGCACCTTGGCTGTCCGCTTGAAGAAATCGGCCCACTCGTTGGCCAGGTCGCGCATGTCCTCCTCGTTGGACCGTTCAACGGCAGCGAACACCGGGGGTGCGAGGCAGAGTATTGGCCACTTCTTCATATTGGTTCTTTCGTTTCCCCGATGTCGGCCCCGGCGCTGAGACTGGAGGCGGGCGGCGGAGTGCCGCTCAAGACGAGTTCCGCAGTCATGATCCTCACGCCTGCGACGAAGGCCGAGGCGCTGGCTTGTACCAGCGGCCCCAGACGGGCAGTGATGCGAGCTTCCAGGCGCACCGTTTCTCCCGGCCGTGCCGTGCCCATGATTTTCACGACGCGCAGCGCCGCCAGCTTCAGTCGCGGCAGCGGCGGCACCTCCGGATCATTCTGCGCCACCACCCCGGCCAGTTGCGCGGCGGCCTCGACGAGCAGCACACCGGGGAGGATCGGTTCGCCTGGAAGATGGCCGCGCAGAAAGAACTCGTCCTCCCGAACCCGGTATTCGCCCACCCCGCGTTCGCCGGGAACCAAGCTCAGCAACCGATCCAGGAAGCGGAATTCCGGGCCGTGGGGCAGCGCCTTCAGGGCACTTTCCAGCAGGTCAGTCCCGTCCTTCATTGGCGCAACGGTTCCACTACGGTGATGTCCGGGGACAGTTTGCCGTCGAACAACTCCGGAGCCAGCGGTTGGTTGATCACCCCGTTGGCGAAATCATTGCGCAGGCTGGAGCCGTCTGAAAATTTCAGTTCGGTGGCCGCCAGCGAGAAATCATTCGTGTGGAAACTCACCACAATCTCGCCGATGAATTTGCGGGCGGCGGCGCTCTTGGGCTGGAGCGCCATCTGGAGAATCGAATTCGTTTCCATCGCGGACAACAGGCGAAAGGGGCCGTCCAACGCCGCCCGATCGCGTGGAAAGCTGGCTTCCATCAACGCCATCGCGTCCTTCCACGGACCCAACTGGCCGCCGAGCGAATACTTCTCCGCGCGTTTCAACCGCGGATAGATGACGAGCAGTTGATCCCGGTTGCGCAGGGCGATCGTTTGCACCGGTTGGCCCAGTTCCCAGCGGAAGCGGTCGGGTGCCAACACCCAGACTTTGCCGGTGGACACCAGCGGTTGGGACAGAATCTTGAGCGAGCGGGTCTGGACCAGATCGGCGGACCAGGTCTGAACGTTGGTCTGGGCCGAAAACCAGCGCTCGAAAACCACCTGGGGGTCTTGGGCGCCAACCGCAGAACGGACGGCACTGAGCAGCAGCGCCGCCAGCACGGCGCACCGCCAAGGCGCACCGACAACGCGAAGTGAAAAGCCCGAACACCGGATCGGCGGCGGAGGATTCATGCCGGCGGTTCGGCTTTCGGCCAGATGGGAACGAAGTGGTACCATTGCTCAATATTCTTGCGAATCTCCGCTTCGAATGCACGGAGAATTTGCTGCGTCAGCGCCTGCCGCGCCTCGCGCTGGCCCAGCGCCCGGCGGTCGTAAGTGAACTCCGGCAGCACCTTCACCGCGCAGCCACCGCCCCGGCGCACCATCGTCACGCCCACCAAAGCGCAGCCGGACGCCCGCGCCAGTTCCGCCACCGTCATCGGCGCGTCGAACGGCTGGCCGAACAACGCGACCCGCGCCGCGCCGCGCGCGCCCGGACGGTCAATCGCGATGGCGAGCGCGGCTCCCGCCTGAAGCTGTTTGATGACCTCCACCAAGGCGAAGCTGTCCTGCCCAACGATCAGGGTGTCGATGCCGTAGCGGGCGCGCGACTCGGCGCGCAACGCCGTCAGGCCATCCTGCGGCTCCGCCATCGTCAGGACCGTCAGGCGGATGCCCAGTTGATGCAACAACGCGCCGCCGTATTCCCAATTCCCCAGATGCAGCGTGATGAAGAGCACGCCCCGGCCCCGGCCCCGGGCGGCATTGATGATCTCCAACTCGCGGTCGTCCTTCAGCCAGTTCTCCATCGGCACGCCGCTTTCAAAACGCCACAAGTCCACCAGTTTGATGGCGAAGTTCCGATAGAGCCTGTGCGCGGCCTGCTCCGCAGCGGCCCGATCGCCGGAGAACGCCGGCAGAAGATTCTGCACGACGACCTCACGCCGCTGTCGCCGCCATCGGAAATAGAGTTCTGCGAGCACGATGCTGATTCCCTTCATCAGCCACGCCGGCGCGAGGCGAGCGATCAGCAACCCCCAGCGCCAGAGCTGGGCGCAGTAGAAAGCGGACGGAGTCGAAGGCCGGGAATCCTCGCCCGCGGACGGCGCATCGCGACCGGCGGCGGGCGGTGCCTCAGAGCCTGAACTCTGCCGTCTGGGTTTTGAATTCAGCCACGTCCACCACGCCGGCAGGAGAAACACCGCGATCAGCATGTTCGCCCCGATGCCCACGGCGCACACCCGGCCCAGGCTGGCCATGCCCAGATTGCCCGACCAGGCCAGCGACCCAAAGCCGGCCACCGCCGTGCCGCCGCACAGCAAGAGCGCCCGGCCCACGGACCGCCGCACCAGGACCAAATCCCCGCCATGCCGGCGCAACGCCAGTTGCATGAAGAGGCTGTAGTCCACGCCCGTGCCCAACATCAGCGGCACGGCCATCAGGTTGAGCAGATTCCACGACCACCCCGCCACACTCATCGTCGCCAGCAGACACAGCCCGCTCAGCAGCAGCACGGCCAGGCCAAGCCAGACCTCGGACATCCGTCGAAAGGCCATCCACAGCGAAAACACGACCAGCAGCACCATGGGCAAGACGACCTGCCACATCTTCGCCTGCACGCGCCGCAGCGTGGTCTCACCCACCAAGGACCAACCCGAAAGCAGCACTCCCCGCGAGGAAAGTCGCGCGGACAAGTTGGCCACCGCGGCGGTATCAACGCGATTGGTGGACGGATAGACCAGCCCCATGACGCACCACTGTCCGGCAGCGCGGGCCACAAACCGTTTCAACAACCAGCGGCTCGCCTGGTTGGTCGGCCAGATCACTTCCGTGCTCCCGCTGGCGCGCGCCCAAGTTTGAATCAATCCTTCCGTCAACCCCAGGGCATTCGTGCTGAAACCTTCGCGCAAGGCCGCCTCCCGCAGCACCGGCCCTTGCTGCACCAGCCAGGCGGCGGCGATGCGATTGGCAGCCTGGCATTCCGGGCGCGGCCACAAAGCCGTCGGCAGCATTTGCCCCCGGACCAGCCGATTGGAAGCCGCTTCCGTCAGCAATCCCTCCGCCGCCACCAGGCGCTCATACACTTCGCTTTCACTCTGCCCGGTGGCGAACAGCCAGAGTGCATCCTGCGGAATGCCCATTTCGCTGGTGACTTCCTGCAAGGCGGCTTCCGCGTCGCAGACTTGCGGTCGCAAGGCGTCACCCGTGCGCTCGATGCCCGGCAGATGAACCCACAAAATCGCGCCGCCCCCCAACAGAATCAGCCCGGTCAGCCATCCTGCCAGACGCTGATAAGAACCGTCGGCGGGCGCGGTGACCGCAGAAATCGGCACCTTGGGCGGAAGGAAAAACGACCACCAAGAGCACGGTGCCAGCGTGGCCGGCGCCTTCCGGCGGCCCGGGAAAAGCGGCGGCAGATACACCATCACCATGACCAGTGCCGCCAAGCCAATCCCAATGGCCACCAGCGTTCCCAGTTGCCCCAATCCCGGTAACCCGCCCAAGTTCAAAACCAAGAAGGCGCAGATCGTGGTGATGGCCGCCCACAGAATGCTCGGCGCGATGGCTCGTCGAATCTCTGGCACGGTCAGGTGCGGATGCGCCAGCGCCTCCTGATAATGGACCACCGCGTAATCCACCGCCAATCCGAGCAGGACGGCCGCGAATCCCATGCTTACCACACTGATCGTTCCCAGCACCAGCCCGCCCAGCGCCAGCGTGGCCACCAGGATGATCCCCAGCAACGCCAGCAGCCAGAGCATCGGCAGCCAACGCCGATGCGTCAGCCAAAACAGCAGCGCGATGATTGCCGCCGTCCCCACCACCGACCCGCTCATGTCCCGCTGCATGCCCGTCGCGATTTCCGTCACGAACGCCGGCCGCCCCGTGTAGCGAATGACGAGCCCCGCCGCCTCGGGCTGGCTGGCCCGGAAACGGTCCACCGCCCCGCGCATTGATTTCATCCACGCGGCGCAGGAGCGGTAGTCGTCCAAGTCCGCCCGCGCTTGCACGAACAGCAAGCGGAAATTCCCCTCGGACGAAGCGAACATTTTCTGCCCCTGCTCCAGGGAGAGCGTGCTGAGATTGGTCAACGCCGGCATGTCCAGGAGGTGGAACGGATCCGCGGCGCGCTTGGCCATTTCGATCGGCGAAAGAGAAGTCGCGAGCGTGGCCTTGGTTTCTTCGAGCACCGCCGCCAGCCGGTGGACGGCCAGCTTGTTGGTCAAGCCCCCGAACGACTCCGGCGGCTGATTGAGCCATAAGCACGCCAGCAACTCGGTGAGTTGGCCGGGATCATCCATCCAGGGAGGCTGCCAGGACACGTCCGTAACCGAGTTCGTCTCCTTGAGCAAATGGACGGCGAGCGCCTGGGCCAACTGCTCCGCCTTCTCGGCGTCGGGCGCGCGCAACGTGAGGATGAGTTCGCGGGAATTACTGAAGTGCTCTTGGTAGAGCTTCAGCCCTTGAACCGTTGGCTCATCCGGTGGCAGCAAGCCGAGAATATCCGCGTCAATGCGCAGACGACAAAACCCGGCGACGACCGCCAGACTCAACCAGACCCACCACCATCGCTTCAGGAACGAACTCACGGAGCGAGGTAGCCTTCCAGCGTTTCGCCGGTGCGGGTGTTCTCCAGGCGCCACCCGCCGTCTGGCTTGCGCTCAAAACGAAACTGCGCCGGCAGCGGTTCCCCCGCGAGGGCCGCGTGAAGGTAAAGCCAGGCGAACCGAACCGACGGCTTCCCGCGCCCGCTGAAGCCCATGTCCCGCGGCGGAAAGCGGACCAGCCAATTCGTGCGGGTGGTTTGCGCCACGACCAACGCCACCGGAGTCTTGGCAAACTCAAGGGCACACTGGCCGTCCGCATGGCTGGCCATCACCAGGTCGCCGCCCAGTTCAGGCAACCCGTGCCTGGGCCGCCAGAGCGCCTGGCCTTCCTGCACGCGCCAGCCCGGCCCGGCCGCAGTAAACAGTGCGAGCCGGGACGTTTGACAACCGGCTGCAAGAACCAGAATGGCGAGCAGAAGCGCCTCCCAGTAACGGCAAGAACCGTGCCCGTTAGACAATGGCATAGGATGGCTGGAATTCTTGTGGAAGCCTTGCGCTTGTCAATAATTATGGTGAGAACCTCACGCTCAGTCACACGGTTCGCGCAATTGCAGCAGCGCCTCTAGGTCAGCGTCTGGAGTTGTGCCGCGCGGGTGAAACACAAATTCGTGGAAACCGCGAGGCAGGGTCTTGATGGCCGCGCGGATTTCTCCCGCTTGCATCCGAAAGAGCCGATCCACGCCCCAGAGCGTGTCGGACGTTCGCAGCGGACTGCCACGGCGCAGCCACCAGCGAACCGCCGGCCCCAGCCACTGCGCGACCCGTCCTGCGGCTTTGGGATGACGGTCGAAGCCGCGCACGTCGAAGCCCCGCAGCCAACCAGAGAACTCCCCGGGTAACACGGCGACGACTTCCCGCAACACTGCCGGGTGAACGTGAAGATGATGATGAGCGTTGACGAAAGCACAGGTTAGCCCGGTCGCGGTGAACTGGCCCCACTGTTCCCGCACCTCCGCCCGCATAAGTTTGCGCGCGCCGGGCAGCAGCCCGATGGCCAGTCCAGCCCGCCCCGGCGAAGCGCCCCACGGCCAGGCGGCCCGCGTGGTCGGAAGGGAATCGCAGAGGTGCAGATGCCAGCCGATCTGGAGCGTCGGATGCTCGCGGGCAAGTGTCACAGCCTGAGCGGTGCCCGGCTGGCCAAGCATCAAGCTGGCACCGTGCAAGGCCCCTTCACGGTGGGCGCGCACGATCGCGAGGTTGGTGGCCTCGTCCAAGCCGAAGTCGTCGGCGATGAAAACCGAAATGCTCATGGGTCCAAAAGGGTCTCTCTCCGGGCGCAAGCAGCGCTTCCGGCGACGGGGTTTTACAGGCTTTGCTTTGCGAGGCAAGGCTGATATGAGTTACCCGGCAATTATGGCAGTCACCGCAAACATCCTAGTAACGGGCGGAACGGGCTTCATCGGACGCTATGTGGTCCGGTCGCTGATCCGTGAGGGGCAGCCCGTGCGGCTGCTGAGTCGAACCCCAAGCAAGGCCCGCCGGCTCTTCGGCGAGGCGGCCACCTTGGCGGAGGGCGACTTGCTTGATCCCGCATCGCTGGAGCGCGCGTGCCGGGGCGTGGAAACGGTGTTGAATCTCGGAGGCTTGTATGAGTTTGGTGCCCGCCATCGCCATGCTCTTTGGGAAACCAATGTTATCGGCACCAATAACCTGCTGACTGCGGCTTGGCAGGCGCGCGTGGAACGGGTCGTCCATTGCAGCACCGCGGGCATCCTGACTGCGAGTCCCGATCCCGACGCTCCGCCGGGCCTTCCAGCGAAGCCCCCGCGTAGCTGTCATTACAAGCAATCCAAGTGGCACGGGGAGCGTCTGGCCCTGGACTGGGCGCGGCGCGGTCTGCCGGTCATGATCGCCAGTCCGACCGCTCTCATCGGCGCCGAAGACGAGCGCCCCACGCCCACCGGGCGCATGATCGTAGATTTGCTGGCCGGACGTTTCCCGTGTTATTCCGCGACCGGGCTGAATGTCATCGCGGTGGAGGACGTTGCGGAAGGAATTCTGACGATTGCGCGACAGGGGCGTGCCGGAGAACGCTATGTTTTGGCCAATCGGAATATGTGGCTGGGTGAGTTACTCCAAATGGCCGCAGCGGCGGCGGGAGTGAAAGCCCCGCGCTTCGTTGTCCCCTGGCCGCTGATCGCGCTCGGAGGTGCGCTGGGGGAAATGTGGGGACTGACAACCGGTGCCGGGAATGGGCGGCTGTGTTGGGAAACCGCTTACTTCGCCAAGCAACGGCAATTCTTCGATCTCGCCCGGTGTGCTAATGGGCTGGCTTGGTTGCCTGGCAAGCCCATCGAAAACGCGGTGGCTGAAACCATTTCCTGGATACGCGGCCAACGCACACGCTCCGCCCAAAGCGCGGTGCTGACGCTCCAGCCCGAAGCTCCTGCATGAGCTTGGTTGAGATGCTGCTGGCGGCCTGGTCCGTAGGCGCGTCCGGGTGGTGGATCTTTGCCGGCTGGCTGGTCGCCGCGCCGAACAAACGACGCGACACCATAGGACAGGCGTCGCGCCTGTCTCCATCTTCAATCCCCTCCCTCACCAAAGGGGGATCGTTTCCGGTAACCAGCATCCCTCCACCAAGGCCACTGGCTTCCGATGTCAGAGACAGGCGCGACGCCTGTCCTGCTGCGTTGACGCGGCTCAGTGTTTTCAAACCCATCCCGCCGGTGTCCTCGCCCACGGAGCGAGCGGCGTTGGCCCCGGCCATCGCGAGTTTTCTCCCGCAACTTGGCCCGCAGGATGAAATGCTGATCGGCGTGCAGGAATCGGAAGCCCCAGAGTGGTTGCCGACATTCAGCGTCTGGCGGGAGAGTTATCCTGGCGTCCGCCTGATCGTCTGCCAGCGCCCGGAGCCGCGGCAACGGGCCAATCCCAAAATCGCCTGGCTGGAGCACCTGGCGGAACAAGCCCACGGCGAGCTATGGCTGTGGTCGGATGCGGACATCGTGGCACCCGCCGGATGTCTCGACGCCATGAAGCGCCTCCTCGCCGGCTCCGTCGTCGGTGCCGTCACCAGCCCGTATTGCGTGCGCGAAATCCGTGGCGCGCCCGAGGCGCTGGACGCGCTGTTCGTGAACGCGGAGTTCCTACCAGGCGCGCTGCTGCTGGGGCGGATGGGCACCGTGGATTTCACCTTCGGCGCTGCCACGATGTTTCGCGCGGCAGATTTCCGGCGACGCGTAACCTGGGCCGACTTAGGTGCCTCGCTGGCTGATGATTACGTGCTCGGTCAGCGTCTCCAGCCAGTGCTCATGACGAGCAACCTTGTGGAAACCGGCGCGTTCGAGTCTGGTTGGCCGGCGGCATTGCGTCACTACTACCGCTGGCAGAAAACCATTCGTTGGTGCAGGCCGGGGAGTTTCGCGGCGCTGCTGGCGATCCAGCCGCTGGTAGGTTGGGCTGGGCTGCTAACTCTGCGACCTCAGAACGCTGTAGGTTGGGCTGGGCTGGGCCTGCAATGGTTCTTCGAGGTGTGCGTGGCGATTGTCATCTTGCGCCGGCTCCGCTGTCGCATACCGATGCGGGCCTGGCTGACAGTCGCGCTTTGGCCGGTTCTACGCGTGACGTGCTGGATGGCGGTGTGGTTGCCGCTGCCGGTCATCTGGCGCGGCACCGTGCGGCGTTGGACCCGGCCGCGCCAACAGGCGCTGACAGATCACCCAGTGTAGCTCTTACGCTCGGACGGCTTCAGCTTTTCCGCTGGTTCAGCGTCTTGAAGAATTCAAGACCTTCCCGGCAGCGCCGCATGAAGACATCCTGATCTTCCAACATCGTCTTCAAGATGCGCAGGATGGGCCGTGGCCGGAGGAAGTAGCTGCGATAGAACCGATCCACTGCCTCGAAGATCGCCTCGCGTGGCAGTCCTGGATATTGCAACACCGCTTCCTGCAATCCGTCCGCCCGCACGGCACCTAGGTCGGTGCATCCGGACAACCACCCGCTGGCGTGGGCCTGTTCGTAAAGTTCGGTGCCGGGATAGGGTGCCGCAAGGCTGACCTGCACGCTGAAGACATCCAATTCCTGTGCAAAGCGGATGGTTTCCTCAATGGTCTCTTGCGTCTCACCCGGCAGCCCCAGGATGAACGTGCCGTGGACGGTCACGCCGGCATCGTGGCAGCTTTGGGTGAAGCGGCGCATTTGCGCCAGCGAAACGCCCTTCTTGATGTTGCGGAGGATGGCCTCGTTACCGCTCTCGTAACCCACGAGAAACAGGCGCAGACCACAATCCTTGAAGAACCGGACGGTGTCAGCGTCCAGGTTCGCGCGACTATTGCAACTCCAGGTCAGGCCCAACGGAGCCAGCTTCCTTGCGATTTCTCTCGCGCGCGGCAGGTTGGCGGTGAAGGTGTCGTCGTCGAAAAAGAACTCCCGCACCTGCGGGAACAGCCGCTTCAAGTAAGCCATTTCGGCGGCAACGTTTTGCGGTGAGCGGACGCGGTAGCGGTGTCCACCGATCGTTTGCGGCCAGAGGCAGAAGGTGCATTGCGCGGGACAACCGCGTCCGGTGTAGAGGCTGATGTAGGGATGCAGGAGGTAGCCGACAAAATAGTTCTCAATCTGCAAGTCTCGCCGATAAACGTCCGCCACCCACGGCAGCGCATCCATGTCCGCGATGAGTTCGCGCTCCGGATTGTGGTGGATGCGGCCGGCTGCGTCGCGGTAGGAAAGGCCGTCGACCCCCGTCAGCGGACGGCCTTCGGCAACTTCCTTGCAGGTGAAATCGAATTCTTTGCGCCCCACCCAGTCAATGGCGCGCGAGGCGTTTAGGGTCTCCGTCGGCAGCACCGCCGCCTGCGCGCCGACGAACCCGATCGTAGTGCTGGGGTTCTGCGCCCTGATGGCCTCGGCGACCCGGCAGTCATTGTGCAGCGTGGGAGTGCTGGCGTGAATGATGACGTGGGCGCAAGACTTCGCCGCCGCTAGGCATCCGGCCAAGCCGATGCGATGCGGCGGACAATCGAGCAACCTGCTGTCCGGCACCAACGCGGCTGGTTGCGCCAACCAGGTGGGATACCAATAGCTGGTCACCTCGCGCCGCGCTTGGTAGCGCGAACCGGCACCGCCATCAAAACCATCGAAGCTGGGGGGACAAAGGAACAAAGTCATGTTCAGCGTGAGCGGATAGTAATCGATTCAGCTCCTGATGGGGATACTTTTCGCCGCGTTCTTCACGGTGCTTGCGCCGTCGGGCTGCAACTGCGGGAGCGGTTTGCAGGCGGCGGTTTTCGGCTGCTGTTTGGTAATAGTCAGGGACGGCCGACGCGGTGAATTACGAAGTGCGCGCCAGCGCGAACTTGGTGAACTGGTTGCCCTTGACCAACCCCCCTGTCTTCGTTGAGCATTGGCCTGCTGTTCCTCAATGACACCGGCAGCGTCAGCCTACCAAAGCGGTTCTATCTGTCGCGTGATCGAACGCTGGGCTTTGTCATGGCACGACTGCCCGATAGAATCGCTGCTTGAAGCGGTAGGCATTCGAGTCGGTAAGGGATCAAGAGCATACTAAATTAACATTAAAGGCTGAATCGTTATATCCCACCATGGCAGGTCGTTTGAACGCGACAGCCGCTTTTCAAGCCCCTGCTTTTCTTGGCCGCAAAGTTTGACGCCCTTCCGGTAAACGCCTTTGAGCAGGGTGCTGGTCGTCCGGGCGGATCGCCGGAAAAACTGGCTGGCCCGCAGGAGAACTCCTGCAACGCTGGCCAGCAGATAGCCGTTCCACGCTCGCTCCAGACCTCCCCAGTAGCGTTCGATCCCGTGGTATTTGCGGTGGTAAGGCGGGGAATAAAGCAAGCGAACCTCGAGTTCTTCGCGATCCGCAAAAGCCACCAGCCGCCGCCAAAACTGGCGGCGATGGCCGCTGCCTTCGGGGCCGTTGTCCAGGTTGATCACCAGCCGTTTGCTGCCAGCCAGGCACCCCTGATTCTCACGCCACCAGAGGTGGATGCCATCGACCATAAAGTCGCTCGTTTTGCAGCTCTCCGTGAAAAACAAAAACGTGCGGCTTCTGCCCAGCTCCAGAACTCCGCCTGGCACCAGCTTCTCCTTGGCCATCAGGTCGTGATCAACCGCCGCGACGGGCCGCGGACCGCGCGAAAGACCGCCGCGTGAATGGGGACCGAGGTTGATCACCGCCTTGGTGTCGATGCTGAGGCGCACGCTTTCTGGATCAGCATCCGCCGCCGCGTTCTCGCGCTTCACATGCGCCTAGAGCGCGTCCGGCCACAGCGTTTATTTTGCCCCGGGATTTTGGCCCGCACCGGAGCCGGTAGCCTTGGCGGTTCAAAATATTGGAAAGGGTCCGCCCACCCGGCAGCTCGGCCTCCAGTGAACCGTTTTCCAGCCGCGCCGAGCGCACCGACTTGGCGGTCATGTTGGTGTAGGACCAGGGCGTGCGATGGTGGGACTGCGCTTGGCTGTTAGGGTCCATGATGAGGCGGATGTTCGCCAGCAGCTTCGGGTGCTTCTCTTCGCTCTTGGGCTTGCGCCTCCGGGACAGATCGTTGACGCAAACGATCCCCGACTGCAACTCCTTGAGTCCGATTCCAACCTCCGCCCCAATTCCACGAAAGTTCCAAACCGACCCTCGCCTCTGACTAATGGTTGGGTAGCGACCGAGTAGTAGAGGATTACGCGCGAGCAGCCCCAAACTGGCAACGCTTCCGTTTGAAACCTTTGCTGGCTCGTTTCTTGATGCTATTCCATCGCCACCACCGCATTGCAGAGTCGGATCGAACTCGGCTCGGTTGAGAGGCGTCGTTCAGAAACCGCCGCTCGCCTTGCCATCGTCATTGCCAGCGAACTTTCCCCAACCGGCCTGTTTGATCCTGCGCGGAACCTCAAGTATGTGCTTCCGCGCTCGCCAGGACCGATGCGCTGCCACGTTCCAGATGAGATCCTGCAAGCTGGGGTTCCGCTCCACCGGCTTCGGCCCGCTACCCCATGCCCAGAAGGTTGGCGACTTCCCTTTGCCGCTGGTCAAAAGTGAGAAACGCGCCGGCCGACAGCGACCACGCCGCGCCGAGGTGCCACAGATCAAAACTGGTGTGGCGCTTGGCCCAACCGTGCGCGTCACCCAGGCTGCGCGCCATGTTCACCGAGTCCGCCATGTCCAGGCTCTTGCGCTGAAACAGCTTGCTCGTCACCGCCCGGTCGAAACGGTTGATCACGCGCCGGGCAACGTGTTCCGGGATGGGGTCGCGGTCGCGGTGAACGGCCGCCCGCACTGCGGCAGGCAGTTCCAGCAAATGCGCCTCACACACAATGAAGTCCTGCCTATCAAACCGGCTGACCATCGCTCGCGCCACGGCATGGTTTGCGTCTTCCTCGTTCAGATAACTGACGAGAAAACTGGTGTCGCAGTAAACTATCATTCGCGGTCCTCGATGATGATGCTCGCCAGATTGGTCTTGCAGGCCGGTCCAGTTGGCGGCATTTCCGCCAGCAGTCGGTCCAGTCCTGCGTTCATGCTCTTTTGGCCAGCATCAATGCGCCGCAACTCAAAAACCTTACCGCCCCGCTTTTCCACCAGCACCGACTCGCCCGGCGAGAGGGTTTCTTCCGGTGCTCCGTGCCGCAACTCGCGCCCGCTGATCTTCTTGTTTGCCATAGGGCTAACACGGTACGTTGTCACCCACACCCGCGCAAGCGGCATTTTCCCCCCTCGCCCAGACTGTCCGCAATGACGGCAACGAACCAAGACCGCTCGCCCTTCCGCCAGGACGTGGCGGTCAGAGGCACTGTCAGAAGAAGTGTCAGAAGCCGGAAGTGGCAGAGTAGTGGTGGAGTAGTTGCCGAGTAGTGGCAGAGTACGCTTGATTTGCGGCAAAAGCCCTTTAGATTGCCCCTCGAAAGCTCAACAAAATCGAGAGTTGATAGACGCGAGCCCTACCTCTGGAGCCATCTTCTAAGTCGTTGATTATCAACGATCGCAACTTCCAAAACGAGGCAAAAACGCCCCAGTGTGTGAGAAACTGTGTGAGAGGCTACTACTCTGGCACCACTCGCCAAGTACACCGCCACT
>CAINDV010001368.1 GCA_903847485.1 uncultured Verrucomicrobiota bacterium | reverse complement strand
CGTTGGTGTCACCCGTGCTCAAGTAATACTCGGCGAGAAACAGACCCATGTAGGCCCAGTCCCATATCGGAAGCCCCACCGGTTGTGGCCCCGCAGTCGCGCGGGCGCGGGCAAAGGTTTGCAGGCGGGTCTGCACCGTGGTGTAATTCGGATCGCCCGGTGCCACCCCGGCTAGTAAAGCCAGCCCGTTGATGGCACCCGCCCAGTCGCTGGTCAGGAAGTTCGGGTCGGCGAGGAGCTGGCTGACCAGTTTGTTGCGGGCGTTGGCCAGGATCAGCGCGGATTTCGGGCAGGAGTAGGGAGCGGTGGCGGTGTAGGAACCCATGACGGGCAGGGTGACGGACACGTCAATGGTGACCCCGGCGCGCCAGCGTTTGAGCCTGAGCCTGCCGCTGTTGGCGGTCTTTTCAGCCTCGCCGATGGCCGTGCCGAGACTCTTGCGGGCATCGCTGGCGAACAGCGGCACCGAATTGGTGCCCGCCCCCCAGTCCACCCCGAGGATCACGTCATCCAGGGCCAAAACGCCAGCCGCCGGGGTGCCGCTGCCCACCACGGTGACCAGGATCTGGCGGCTCTCCCCGGTGATCAGTCCATCCGCGCCCACATTGCCACTGGAGATATAGATCCAGCCGCGCAGTCCGGTGGGTCCGAGATTGTAGGTCTCGCCATAAACCGGCGAGCTAGCCAGATTGGTCTTGAGCATGGCAATCGCGCCCGCCGTGGTGAGGTCCGGTGGTGCCGCCTGGAGCCCGCCGGGCACGCCCAGCAGCAGAAGGGAAAAGCAGAAAGCTGAAAGCGGAAGCACTCCGCGACAACTGATTACAACATTCTTCATGAAATTGAACACTTCGCTCACCATAGTACAAGCCAAACGAACTCCCGACAATGTAAGAACAAGGCCGGCCCACGGCGAACCACACGTCGCAGGCCGGCCCGTCCACGAACCCAATTATCCCAAACCTCCGCCAGCCATGAACTGGCGGAAATCAATCAATGCCTTACGGCGACTTGATGCGGTAGAACTGTGTCGCGTTGGTCGCGCTGGGGTCCGTGTAGGTCACCGGGCTGGTGCCGAAGGTGCCGGTGGTCCGCACGGTCCAGCTCGCCAGCGGCAGCACAACGTTGGTGCTGCTCAGCACCTGGTAGCTCTGGCCGCTCGGCCCGCTGAAGGTCAGTGGGAACGACGTGCCGGTCAGAGGTCCGGAACTGATGATCGTGGGCGGCGGCGGTGCCCCCGTGTAATTCACCACCAGGTTATTGCCCTGCGCCGCCACGCTGAACGTGCCGCCGTGCGGGTTGGCGAACGCGCTGGCGTCAATCGCGAAGGAGCCGGCGTCGAAGGACGGGATGCCGCCGCTGGCGGTGGCGATCACCCAGGTGTAACTGGCGCTGGGGTCGAAATCCGGCACCGGGCCGGGGGTGGTGGTGTCGGCCATCGAAACCAGCTTGATGGTGAACTCGTTGCCTGCGGTGGCCCCCACATTCAACGTGCCGGCGCCGGTGATGTTCAGCAGGTCCATGCCGGCGCTGTTGACGGCGCTGCGGAGTTCGAAGCGATAGGCCCCGCCGCCGTTCCAAAACTGGCTGCCGCTGGTGAGCGTGCCCACGCTGGCGCCCGGCGAGATCGTGCCGTTGAGGGTCACGCTGCCGCCGTTGGTTCCGCTGCCGGCGAGCGTGGCACCCGCCTCCACCGTAACCATCGGGGAGTTGTCAATCGAGCCGTTGACCAGCAGGGTGCCGTTGCTGATGACTGTCTCGCCGTAGTAGGTGTTCGCAGCGGTGAGTTCCAGCGTGCCGGCACCGGTCTTGGTCAGGCCGCCCCAGTCAGAAAGAACGCCGCTGAGTGTGGCGTCCACGGCGGCTGCGCCGTCATCCACCTGCACGGTGCATGGGGTCGTGTCCAGGGCGAGGGGGTTTTGCAAGGTCACCGTATGAGTGGCCGTGGTAGCCCCGAGGATGAGCGTCTTGCCATTGAAGCCCGTGCTGGCCGTGGCCCATGAGATGATGTCCGAGGTGCCGCCGAGATTCACCACCCGGTTTGCACCGTAGGCTGCCCAGCCGCCGTTGCCTGTGAAGGTGGCAGCCGTCTTGGTAGCGACGACATCCAAGCTGCGGGTGAAGTCGCCAGCGCCCAGACCGACCACGCCGCCGTTGAAGGTCAGGTTGTTCGTGCCACCGGTAGTCCCAATGCCACCGGGCAGGGCGTTGGCATGGTTGAGCAGCAACACGCCGCCGCCGGCGGTCGTCACGCCGGTATAGCGGTTATTGTTGGCCAGAACCAGCAGGCCCGGGCCGCCCTTGGTCAGCGAACCAGCCCCGGTGCCGCCGTTGGTGACCACACCCGTGATGCGGGCTTCGTTCGTCACGTTGATGCTCAGGGTGCGCGCAGTGCCACTGTCGGTGAGCCTGAGCAGGCCGGAAAGCGTCAGGGCCTTTCCGGGGTCGAGGCTGCTGATCAGGGTCCGGCCGCCGCCGCCGCCGGTGGCATGGGTGAAGATTCCACTGATCTCCAGGTTTTGCGAGCCGGAAATGAGCGCCGTGCCGCCGACCGACGCGATGTAGGTAAGAGACACCGCGTTGGTGACCTTGCGGTCCGCGCCAATGGGCTGGAGGACAGTCGCGTTGAGAGCGCCGAACGTGAGAAGGCCGCCCGCCAGGCCGCCGTTCACACTGCCGCCGAGTTGGAGGGTAGTCCCCTCACTGAGCAGCGTAGTCCCGGTCGCCGAGGTATTGCTGCCCAGGAGCACCAGCGTGCCCTGGTTGACAGTCGTGGCGCCACTGTAGGTGTTGGCCCCGGAGAGGGTCAGCGTGTTCGTGCCCGTCTTGGTCAGGGCACCCGTGCCGCTGATGGCCCCCGCGAGTTCCGCTTCGCTGTTGAGCATAAACACCCGGTTTACCGTGCCGAGACTCGCCGGGCCGGTGAGCGTCAGTTTGCCGTTATTGATGGCGTTGCCCAGGCTGAGATCGCTTGCCAGGGTGAGGGCATTGGGGACCGTGTGAGCGGTCGCACTGTCCGAGGAAATTCCGCCGCCGTTGACGGTGAGGCCGCCGCTGCCGAGGCAGTTGTTGTTCCCGACGCCCAAGAGGCCGGCGTTGAGGGTGGTGCCGGCGGTGAAGTCGTTAGCGGAGGGGAGGTTGACGTTGCCGTTGACGACGAGCGATTTGCCCGAGCCCGTGATGGCGTTGGCGTTGGCCATGGTCAGCGTGCCGCCGCCGCCGCCAAGGCGATAGGTGGTACCGTTGGGCGTCAGCGTGCCGGTGTAGGCCACGTTGCCGACGGCGCCAAGCGACGCCAGGAGGCCGGGGGTGTTGAAGTCGAAACCCGTGCCGGCATAGTTGTCGGCCGCGATGGCGCCCGCCGAGGTGCTCGTGATGCGGCCGGACAAGGCCAACGGAATGTTGCCGACGCCGAAGGACGGGCCAAACGCCGCAGCGCCGCCCGCGTTGACCGCGATGTTCCGCGCCGTGCCGTTGATGGCGGCGGGCGATTCAAACCGGGTCACGCCGCCGCTGAGGGCCATGCCCCCGGTGGCGGCGGAATTGGTGCCCGCCAGGACCAAGGTCCCGCCCGCAGGCGTGACCGTCGTGTCGCCGGTGTAAGTGTTGTTGCCGGCCAGGACGACCGTGCCGGAACCGGTCTTGGTCAGGCGCCGGCCCGTGGCGTCTTCCGAAAGCGGGGTGGCGACCGTCGCGGTGAGCCCCGGGGCGGTATTCATTACGGCGAAGCTGCTGAGACGGAGGGCGGTGCCGCCCGCAAGGGTGACCGTGCCTTCCTCGAAAGCCAGGCCGGCGACATCCCGCGTGCCGGCCACGGTGACGGTGTAGGCGTTGGTGGCGTCGGTGCCGGCGGCGAAGGAGGCCGCCCTGCCATTGGTCCAAATGGCGGCGTCCCCGGTGCCCAGGTAATTGGCGTTCCAGTTCGGGGTGGTGGCATCCCAGGTACCGGATGGGCTGTCGCTGCCCGCGCCGGGCGTCGTGCCGTCAACGTCCCAGTACAAAGTGGGAAGGGCGACTCCGAACGAGGCGGCGAGCGTGGTCGCGGCGGTCGTGGTCGTGTTCGTGAACGTGGAGGTGGCGTTGGCCAATCCTTTAACGAACTGGTAACCGGACCCGCCACCGGTCCAAGCGTTCCCCGGCGTCTTTTTGAAACTAAGCACTTGCGTCATCGGCGGCTGCGCAAACGGCTGGACGCCGGTGTTGCCAGTGCCATTTTCGGTGGCAGCGACCACGACATTGTACTCGGTCTTGGTGACGATGCTGACGGATTCGGCCAGTGAGGGGATGATGACCAAGGCCGAACTGGTGGCATCGACCCCCGGGGCCGTGCCAACCAGCGACATAACCGAAGCACCGAAGCTGTTCCAACTCCCGTTGTTGCTGAACACAATGTCGCCCGAGTCTCCGTATTGACCGGGGTTGTCCAGGTAAAAGATGCCCACGGCGCCTTCCCGGTAAGCGGTTTGTCCGTTCTCAAGCTTGATGGCGATCGCCATGGGTTGGCCGGCGTAAGTCACGCTGTTGATGATACCGAAGCCATTGGGGAAACCGTGTTCCCCGTTGATCGTCACCACCAACTTGTCCACTCCGGTAACGGGGTAACTGCTGGCGAGAGTAAAGGTGCTCCCGCTGACGCTGTAGTTGGTGTAAACCGCCGTGTTCACGACGGTGATGGGGCCGTCGCGTGTCACGGTGAGCGTGTAGGTATTCGTCGCGGTCGTGTCCGCTGAAACGACCACGGTGGTGATGACGTTTGCACCAATATTGAGACTGATCGCGCCGGAGGGATTGCCGGAAGTGATAGGAGTGCCGTTCACCTTGATCGTCGCGCCGGGGTCCGACGCCGTCGGCGTCACGGTCATGGAATTGTTGGTGAAAGGCGAGGTGGCGGTGTAGCTGAAGGTGTCGCTGGCAAAGAAGGGGGTCAACGTGCCGACGCTGGGCACCAGGTCGGCGAGTTCGGCGTTCTCAGGGCGCGTCACCGTGAGGGTGTAGGTATTCGTCGCGCTCAGGTCCTGCGAAACGACCACGGTGGTGATGACGTTGGCACCCACGTTGAGGCTGATCGGGTCGGAGGGATTTCCGGAGGCGACGGGATTGGCGTTCACCGTGATCGTCGCGTAGGCGTTCGCCGCCGTCGGCGTCACGGTCATGCTGGCGACCGAATAGGGCACGGTGGCCGTGTAGCTAAGGGTGTTGCTGGCAAAGGCGGGGGTCAGCGTGCCGGCACTGGGCACCAGGTTGGACAGATTGGCATTCAAGCTGGGTGCGGCGCGCGTGACGGTGAGCGTGTAGGTGTTCGTTGCGGTCGTGTCTTGCGAAATCACTACGGTGGTGATTGCGTTGGCGCCCACGCTCAGGCTGATGGGGCCGGAGGCGTTGCCCGAGGTGAGGGGACTGCCGTCCACCGTGACCGTCGCGAGCGGGTCCGTCGCCGTGGGCGTCACGGTCATGCTCGTGGTCGTGTAGGGCACGCTGGCCGTATAGCCGAAGGTGCCGCTGGCAAAGGCGGGGGTCAGCGTGCCGTCGCTGGGCGCCAAATCGGCCAGCGTGGCGTCGCTTTGCGCCAGGGCCACCACCGGCAACGCCAGCAGCGTCAGCGCGGCGAACGCGCTTAACAGTCGCTTGCTCTTCATGATGGTTCTTTCCCTATTTGATGCGGGTTGCATCGGTGCTTCGGTTGCACCAGCGGTCAGCGTGGCGTTTAGTTTGTTCATCGTCATTTGCTTGTTCATATTCGTGTCTCTTTCTATTCTGTGGTATGTTCTAGTTACAACTATCACTCGTTAGTTTGGGCGTCGGATACGATCCGAAACGTCCGCGCCGCGGGCCTGCCCACCAAGTGGGCAGAACCGCCACGCCTTCGTGGACTGGGTCCACAAAATTGATCCCGCCGCGCGCGGCGCGGCGCGGCGGCGTCACTGTCTTCCAGTGCATGCCTGGCATACAAAGAGTCATAACTCGCGGACGATTTACCCGAACGGCGGCTGTCTGTCTATACGAAATACGTCGTACCCAGCAATTCTGCCGCGGCGGATTCGCCACTATTTGGGGATGGGGTTACGCAGCCGGTGGCGGCGGCTGAACGCTTTACCCGGCGCTGCGAACCGGCGTGCCGGGGGGATTTTGTCTCCCT
>CAINDV010001367.1 GCA_903847485.1 uncultured Verrucomicrobiota bacterium | reverse complement strand
GGCGGAATGTATGCACCCCGCAAAGACATTCCGCCCCTCCGGGGCTGGGGACTGCTTTGCCGGAACTCAGCTATAAACATGGCGCTCCTGCGGAGCTGGGGCCGAACCTGCCTCCTTGCGGCAAGGTGACTGGCCTTCTCCGGCACCGACCGAGGCGCGAGCAAAAAGCACAGATTGTGACCCACGCAGTATAGTTGTTGACGGCTCTGGCTGGGTGATACACCTTCGTTCCCCGATGAAAACCGCCACCGTCAGAGATTTGCGCAACCAGTTTCCCCGCGTCGCCGCGTGGATTGCCGAAGGGGAGTCAGTGGAGATTACCAAGGCAGGGAAGCCGTTTGCCCACCTCGTGCCGCCAACGCCCGGCAAAGCCTCCAAACTCGTCAAACCCGACATCATGGCACAGTTGAAAGAAACGTGGGGCGACCGCATTTTTTCCAGCAAGGAAGTGGCTGAAATGCGCGCGGCAGAACGAGAAGGCGAGGAGGGATGATCGCCTTCCCCGACACGTCGTTTCTGTGCGCGCTGTATGTGCGGCAGGATAACTCGCTGATGGCGGCGGCGTATTTTCAGAAGCTGCCGGAGGCGTTGCCCATCTCCGGCCTGCTGCTTTATGAATTCCGGCAGAGCGTCCGCTTCCAAGCCTGGCTGCAGACGCGGGACAAAACCCGAGGCTATCCGCAAAGCGTGGCGGAAGTGGCGCTCGCCAAACTACAATCCAATCTGGACACCGGCGCGCTGGTGGTGGTGCCGGCCGACTGGCCGGATGTTCACCGGTTGGCGGAAACCCTCTCCCAACGCCACACCATGACGGGCGGGCATCGCAGCTTGGACCTGCTCCATGTGGCGACGGCGTTGCACCTGGGCGCACGGGAATTCCTCACGTTCGACACCAACCAGCGCAAGCTGGCCGCCGCCGAAAAATTGAAGGTGAAACCATGAGCGCCGAAGCCAAGTGTAGTTGCCGGATAGTTTGCCGAGTGAGCCGTCTGCGGGCCGGGGAGAACGCTGGCCAGCGCGGCGGTGCCAGGTTTCACGGCTGAGTTGGCCCGCCGCTTTGCGGCATGAGCAGCGGATCAATAGTGAGAGTTGTCCCCTTCCTTCTCTGGCGGCGAAGTGCAACAGTGGACAGTACCAAGAACTGATACCGTTACATTGTGAGTGATCTTGTGACATATTATGAAATCCTTGAAGTGGCTGAGTCTGCAACCCAAGCTGAGATCAGGGCAGCTTGGGCACGACTGGCAAAGGAATACCACACCGATGGAATTCCTGCCGAAAGGACGAGGCTGCGAGAGGAAATCACTAAAAAACTTGTACAAGTAAATGAGGCCTACGGAACTTTAAGCAAGCCTCAGACACGCCAGCAATATGATGACCGGCTAAGAGGAATGCGCGAGCGGGCACGGCCAGGTTCCGCTAGGAGCCGCCCTAGCCCGCCGCCACCAAAGCCGCAGGAGACAAGGCAGCATTATCGGCCACCACCACCTCCTCCACGTTCGCCGCCGCCGCCAAAGCCGGCACCGCCTTTACCGGAACTCAAGCAGCGGCTCGCATGGGTGTTCTCTGTCGTGGTACTCACCGCCTTTACCGCAGCCGCATACTGGTATTTCGGCGTCCACCACACCGAGCAGCGCAGGGCCAAGACCGAACTCAATGCCAGGACCAAAGCGGATGCGATTCGACTTGCCAAGGCTGAAGCAGACGCGGAAGTGAACCGATTGGCGGAAGAAGCTGCTGCCGCCGCCAAAGCCGCAGCGAAGGCCGAGCAGACCGCGAAGGCCAGAGCCGAAGCCACGGCCATGGCGCTTGCAGCCGTGGTGCCGGACCCGGTCGCTTTTGCCGCGGGCCAACGCTGGACCAACACGCTGGGGATGGTCTTTGCCGCCGTGCCAGGGGTTCCGGCCTTCTCGATCTGGGAGACGCGGGTGGCCGACTACGCGGCTTATGCGGCAGCCAGCAGCGGGGTGTACGGGAGTTGGAAGAATCCGGGTTTCACGCAAACTGACCAGCATCCGGTGGTGAACGTGAGTTGGCAGGACGCGCAGGCGTTCTGCACTTGGTTGACGGAGAAGGAACGCGGGGAGGGCAAGCTCGGCCCCAAACAGAGCTACCGGCTGCCGGCGGACTGGGAATGGAGCGTGGCGGTGGGGTTGACCGAAAGCCGGACCGGGACGCCCAAGGACAAAGATGAGAAGACGCCGGGTGTCTATCCGTGGGGGAAACAATGGCCGCCGCCCAAGGAAGCGGGGAATTATGCTTCCAGTTTGAGCGTGGACAGCTACGCCTACACCTCGCCGGTGGGAAGTTTCACCGCGAATAGTTTCGGGCTGTATGACCTGGGCGGCAACGTGTGGGAGTGGTGTGAGGATTGGTATGACAGCGACCAGAAATACCGCGTGTTCCGGGGCGGTTCGTGTGGCAGCGATGCTCCGGCGCGCCTGTCCTGTTCGTGTCGCGGCAACGATCGTCCCTACGTACGCGACGGCAACCGCGGGTTTCGTTGTGTGGTGGGTGTGGTTGGCTCGGCTCCTAGGTGACCTCAGTTTTCCCTTAGCTCTTTTACCCTTTATCCCTTAGCCCTCTTTTTTTATCCTTTTCCCCGCCGTCAGGCGGCCGAAATTTTTCCCCGTAGCGGCGAACTGGTGTTCGCCGCCAACTTCTCCCCCCACCCACCAGCCATTCTCCTGCGGGACCAGCCGGGCCGCCGGGTGAGGGCCCCCGGCCTACAACTGCGGCGGTTGGCCGGCCCATAGTGAGCATTACTGCCACCCGGCGGCAACTGTGCCCGAAAAGCTGGCGGCGAACACCAGTTCGCCGCTACGCCGCCGTAGCGGCTTTCTGGTGAAAGCCGCCACTCTCTTCCACGAACAGGCCGGCCCTCCGCCCGTAACTTCCCTTCCCAGCGCCTTCCGTCCTTTCCTGAAAGTTGGCGGCGCTCTGCCGAGCCGCCGCTACGGACGCGGCCGTAGCGGCGTCTCGGTAGAGCGCCGCATTCTTCCTCCCCGAATTCCCGCTGGCATCCGGCTTTGGTTTGACCTGGCTTACTCCAAGTCCCGATAGATTTCCTGGCGGTGGCCAACGGCCAACAGGTGGATGACGTTGCGGTTGGTGTCGAAGGCCCGGTCGGCCCGTCATCGCGTGACTAACAAGCCAAGGCCCGGTCAAAGCTTTGTGCCTGAGCAGAAACAACTCTGGATACGGGAGCGCGGGCTGGCACTACTGTTCGTCGGGGCACTCGGCGCGGCGGTGGGTTTCACCATCCTTGCCTACCGCGCCCCCGCGGCGGCGCAGGTTATCGGCGTCGTTTTGATCGGCCTCCTGGTCCTGCTCGCCATACGGGCGTTCCGCCGCGCCAGGCGACGAAGGCAGGGGCGGGCACCGGTCGGCCCGTTATCGCGTGACGAAAAGGCCAAGGCCCGGTCAAAGCTTCTGAAACTTAAACCCTGAACTCCTTGAAACATGAGCGCAGTCTGTATTTTGACACCGGTGGTGATCGCCGCCTGGCCAGCCTTCAGCGCGGCGGTGGTGGCGGCGGCTACGTCGCTCGGCTACCAAGTCGCCGCCGCCGCGGCCCAGGAAGATCAGGCCCACGCTGAGGCCCGGCCTAACAAAGTTGAATTGCAGATCGAACAGAGCGAACTGGTTACCAACCAACTCGGCCGCGACCAGCGCATCAGCGTGAGCCGCGACGGCGTCACGATCACCTTTTCCCGCGATGCCCGCGGCCGGGCCTCGCTCTGTGTCACCGGGCATGGCCACACGGATGACCAACTCCGGGCGTTGGGCGAGGAACTTAGTCAGCGCGTTGTCCAGAAGTATGTCTATCAGCGGCTGATGGACGAAATCCGCACCCGTCAGTTCATGGTGGTGGAGGAGGAAGTGGATGAGAATCATGCCATCCGGCTGAAGGTGCGGCATTGGGATAATTGAAGTTCGAAGTCCGAAAGAAATCCGAACCATCATGTCCAACTCACTTGAGGCTTTTTCAAAACCTCGGCGGCGGATGGTAGGGCGACGCTCCTGTGGAGCCGCAGCCAAGGCGGAGCGCCGACATTTTTGTCGGCCAGTTCGTGCCATTCAAGATCACGCCGACAAGAATGTCGGCGCTCCGCCTTGGTGGCGGCTCCGCAGGAGCGTCGCCCTACCGTCCGCCGCCGGAGTTTTGAATAAGCCTCACCATACTCTCGGATTTCAACCAGGATACTTTTTGGGGCTTCGGATTTCGGATTTCGGATTTCGGTCCAATAATTAACCCTCAACCACAACTTAGCGGCCATGCCTCCACGCGAATTTGACATCACTATCGAGCCTAACGGCCAGGTGCAACTGCACGTCCAGGGTTACAAAGGTAAGAGCTGCCTTGAAGCCGTGAAGATCTTCGAAAAGATCGTCGGCGAACTGAAGGAGCAGCGAGAGACAAGCGAGTTCTACGAACCCGAGGAGTTAGTGCAGTATCACTTAGAGCAGCGGCACTGACGGCGAAGCCCGTTGTGAGAGACGAGGAACCAGAGCCGACGTCGCTCTATTACCCGCCGCGCGCCCCATTTTTTTCGCCGCTCCGCAATGGTTGGCAGAGCTTCCGGCGGCAGTTGTTTGCCAAGCGAAGCTTTCTGCCGAAGAACCTGTCGCTTGGCAAGCTGCTGCTGGGGTTCTGGATTCCAGGCTACGGCTACTGCATCAACGGAACGGCTGCGCCCGCGAGGTGGGTGCTGGGCGCATGGTTCTTGGGATTGTTCACGTTTCTGGCTCTGCTCACGGAGCCGCCGATACGCTCGGCGGCATTTGAAATCGCGCCGGCCTACCTAGCGTTCGGGCTGATGATTTCCCTCCATGCGACGAGCGCCACCCACATGGTGGCGATGGTCTGGCAGATGGTGGAGTTTTCCCGACGCGTGCTGGTGGGGGTGCTGGTCACGGCGTTCATGATCCTGTTCGTCTATTTCCCTGCTTGGGAACTGGTGCAACGACGTTGGTTCCTGCCAGTCGATTTTAACGGCACGCGGCTGATCGTCTATCCCCGCGCAGATGTCGCCACGATCCGGCGCGGCGAGACGGTGCTCTACCGCATCCGGGGAAGCTACGATTCCGGGGTTGCGGTGGGGGAAGGCTACGGACTGCAGCCAGTGCTGGGTTTGCCGGACGACCAGATACGCTTCGACAAAAAGGTTTTCTGGGTGAACGGCGAACGGCAGCCCTCCCGGCCGGAAATGCCGACGGAAGGCGAAGTGGTGGTAACGGCAAGGCACTGGTTTATCTGGCCAGAATTGCACACTACCATCTACGGGAACGCGGACAGAAATGAGAATGTACTCGCTCAGCGCCAGCAGGCTTTCCTGAAACTCTCGTTGGTGGCTCAGGAAAAATTCGTGGGCCGTCCCTACGAGCGGTGGTTGTTTTGGAAGCAGTCTTTGCCATGAGCCGTTTAGCCATAACTATTAAGAGTATGTTTGAAAAGTCGCCCGGCGGTAGGGCGAGGCTCCTGCCGAGCCTCAACGACAGCGGCAGTGCGACCTTGCCGAACGGCTCGGCAGGAGCCTCGCCCTACCACTGGGCGACTTTTCAAACACGCTCCAAGTCGGAACTTCGCAGTCAAATAACGAATGACGAATGGAGCCAGTAAACCGAATGACGAATCGCCGCCTACAGCGGTTAGGTTCAGTGCCGAATTCCGCGACCAGTCTGGCCAGGAATTCAGCCTGCCCGTGCGAGGCACGCAGACCGGCGGGTTTCGTGCTTCGTCATTTGTCATTCGTCATTCTCTCTCCATCCGATGGGGAGAGGGTGCCCGAAGGGCGGGTGAGGAGTTGGCCAACCAATCAATCAGTTGTCACTGGTAATTGGTATGAGAGACGAAGAACCAGAGCCAACATCGTCTTACTACCCGCCGCGCGCCGGTTGGTCGTCGCGCTGGGCGCGGCCGTGGGCGGCAGTTCGCCGAGAGCTACACTTGGAGCGACTTTACTTTGAGGGCTTCCGGTTGCCGCCAACGCACACACTACTCCGCTGGCTGGCAGGCTTCTTTATTCCGGGCTTGGTGTTCCACTGGGAAGGGCGTCGGCTTATTGCTAAGTGGATTTTCCGAGGCTGCGCGGTAGCCGTGGTCGTCTTCGTGGTGTTCTTAGGCCGCTTACCGGCGGACATCGCCTTCAACCTACTCATCGCGGCGCAGGTGGCAGGCGCGACGCACCTGATACGACCCTTACTACGGACCAGCCAGGTTCCGCTGCAAATGGTTTTCAGCGTGCTGCTGTTCGTCGCTCTTACGCAGTGGCTTTACCTGCCGGCACGAGATTTGTTTTACCGCACCGTGGCCCTCCCACTTCAGGTTGAGGACAAGGTCATCATCGCTAATCCCCGCGCCTCCTATGTCGGCGTGAAGCGTGGTGACTGGGTCGTTTATCGTATCACCGGCTACGCCGCGCACGGGGTTCGGGTGAACGATGGCTACGGCCTCCAACCCGTGATCGGGCTGCCAGGAGATGTCATCGAATACGGTTCGGCGGGGCTGACGGTGAATGGACGGACCAGTCCGCCGCGGCCACACATGCCGGAGGCCGGCGGCTTGACGGTGCCGGAAAAGCATTGGTTTATCTGGCCGCAGTTGCATACTGGTGGCTACGGAAACAACGAATTGGTGCAGGCGGACGCCTACCGGAAGCTGGCGCTGGTGAATCAGGAAAGTTTCGTTGGCCGGTCGTACCGTCGGTGGTTTTTTTGGAAGCAGACTTTGCCATGAGCCGTTTTGGAAATCTTGAGTTTGAACCGGAGTTCTCTGACGCGCTGGAAGAACAGCCCGGTCCGAAGGACGAAGGCTTTTACTTGGCGCAGGCGCAGTCGGCCTTTGAGGTGGCCGGCTTTGAGAAGGCGCTGCGCTTTTACGCCAAGGCGCTGGAGTTCAATCCCAACAGCGCTGCCGCCTATACGGGGCAAGTCCGCGCGCTGATCGAGTTGGGGGAATTCTTTGAAGGCGTCAAATGGGCCACCAAGGCGCTCGAACAGTTCCCGCACGACTCCGAACTGCTCGCCGCCAAAGCCGTCGCCTTGGGGCGCAGTGGCGACTTGGAGACCGCGCTGGCGTTTTCGGATGCCTCGGTCGAGGAGCGCGGGAACACCCCCTACATCTGGCTGGCGCGGGCCGACGTGCTACTGGCGAACAAAGAGGCGCGCGGCGAATACTGCCTGGAGAAAGCCGTGATCCTGGCGCGCGGCGATTGGTTCATCCTTTGGCTGGCGGCGCGCATCCGGATGTTTTACCAACAGTTCGTCGCCGCCATCAAGTTACTGGAGCAGGCCACGGCGCTGCGTGCAGATGCCTTCATCATCTGGCTTGACCTGGGCCGCTGCCAGTTGGAGTTGGGCCTGCGCGGCCGGGCGCAGGATTCCTTTCATCGGGTGTTGGAGTTGAACCCCCATTGCTCCGAGGCGCACGCCGGTCTCACTAAGGTAGAATACGCCGGCCTAGGGAGCCGCATCGCCGGTGCCTGGCACTCACTTTTTGGATAACATGAACAACCACCAACTCGACAGTCTCCTGCGCACCGCCGTCGAACACGAGGCTTCCGACCTCCACCTCGTCGTCGGCGTGCCGCCCGCCTTTCGCGTCAACGGCGAGATCATCCTAGCCGACGAAGATGTGCTTACGGAAGAGCACTTACACGCCATGACTCACAGCCTGCTCAACGAACTGCAACTCGCTAAGTTCGATCGCGAGTGGGAGTTGTGCATCTCCCAGCGGCACGACGTCGGTGGCCGGGTGCGGGTGACGCTCTACAAGCGCAACGGCCATCCCGAGATGAGTGTGCGCTTCTGCGGCCATGTCATCCCCGACCGCGATATGCTCGGCCTGCCCCCGCAGATAGACGACCTCACCCGCCGGCCCAACGGCCTGATTCTCATCGTCGGCCCCACCGGGGCCGGTAAGACGACTACCATGAATTACATGGTCAACCTCATCAACGAGGAGCGCCGCTGCAAGATAGTAACCATCGAAGACCCCATCGAGTTCGTCCATGAGAACCGCCGCGCGATCATCGTCCAGCAGGAGGTGCTCACCGACGTCCGCTCCTTCAACCGTGCCCTCATCCACGTCCTGCGGCAAGACCCCGATGTCATCGTCGTCGGCGAAATGCGCGACGCCGAAGGCATCGCCACCGCGCTGACCGCCGCCGAGACCGGCCACTTAGTGCTGGCCACCATGCACGCGCCCACCGTGGTACAGGCCATTGAGCGCATCGTCGGCATCTTTGAAGGCAGCGCCCAAAAGCAAATCATCCTCCAGCTCGCCACCTCGATACAGGGCATCATCGCCCAGGAACTCCTGCCGGCGCTGGACCGCACCCGCCGCGTGCTGGCTTACGAACTGGTCCTCGCCAACCCACCGGTGCGCAACCTGGTCCGCGAGAACCAACTGCACCAGTTGGAGAACATTATCCAGACCAGCCGCAAGGAAGGCATGGTACTCATGGACAACTGCCTCCACGACCTCTACGCCCGCTGTCTTATTAGTTACGAAGTCGCCGCGAGCCGCGCCCGCAACCCCGAGCGCATCATGGCCAAGCGGCGGACGCAGTAGGCCGAAGCGAGAAGGTCGCCGGCGGAGTTGTCGCCGCGTTACGCTGGCCGGGAGGAGCGTGAGCGGTAGTGCGTGAATGTTACCCCGGAGTGTGGCGATTCGGAGCCGGGGCCGGCGCGGGGAGCAGAAGCAAGGAGGAATCTCCACCGGCCAGGAGTTCGATCGTCGCCTGGCGCAGAACGTCGAGGAAGGCGGCGACCACGGGCGCGGGGCGTCCTTGCCAGAGCACCCCGAAGACCGGCATGGGAAAATCCGGCAGCGGGAGCAACCGGACCTTGGGATGGTACTGCACCTTGGGCACCGCGACGGTGACGCCGAGTCCGTAGCCGTTGGCGACGTAGGTTTGCACCAGGTCCACGGTGCTGACTTCGATGCCGCTGAACCAATCCACCTTGCGCCGCGCCAGTCCGTCTTGGAATGCGCGGCGGATCGGTTCGTTGCTGGGCACGGTGATGAGCGTCTCCTCGATACGGTCGCGCGCCCAGAGTTCCTCCGCGGACTTGAGCTTGCTGGTCTTGGGCACCATGAGGACGAGCGGCAACTTGAAGAGCGGCAGGCTTTCGATGCCCGTCGGCGGCTTGCCGCTGAACAGCCCAATGGAAACGTCAATCTCCTGCGCGGCGAACCAGTCGAGCACCTGCGGGAAGTAGCCTTCGCGGAGGGTGACTTTGAGCCGGGGAAAGCGCTCGCGGGTCTGCTGCAAGAAGCGCGGCAGGTAATCGCGCAGGACGATTTCCGACGCGGCAATGCGCAACTGCTGCGAGACGCCGCCGCGGATTTTGTCGGCCATCGACTGAACATTTTCAAAGAACGGCCGGATGTAGTTGAACAACTCCTGGCCCGCGGAGGTCAGCGCGAAGGGCCGTCGCTGGAAGAGCGTGACGCCGAGGTAATCCTCCAGTGCCCCGACCTGCCCGCTGATGGCCGGTTGCTGGATGCCGTAGGGCATGTGGCGCACCGCTTCGCCGATGCCACCGTGCCGGGCCACGTAATAAAACAGTTCCAAATGGTGAATGTTCATAAAAAAGGCCGCCGCTGCCGGCGGTGGTCTGCGACTCTAGCCACCGGCGGGAGAAAGGCAAGCGGGGCACTGGGCGCAGGCTACGGCTGGCGTGCCAGTTCCATGCCGACCAGCGAAAGGTCGGGGTTGCCTTCCCAACTCGCAAGCCAAGCCGATGCCCGCAGAATCTCCGCCGCCGCAGTGCCCGCCACGGTAAAGACCACGGTTTCAAGCTGCCTGGTTTGGAGCGTCAGCCGCGTCCCCTCCCGCTCCCAAGTTCCGATGGTGCCTGTGCTCACGAGGTCGCATTCGTCGGGGCGGCGCTGTATGTCCAAGTGCAGGATGAAGACCCCGTGCCGGAAGAGCCGCAGGCGAACATACTTTCGCCCCGCCCGCCCGACATACTCGCTGTCCTGGTTGAAGCGGCTGGTTTTCCAGAATTCCTCGGCCACCCGTAGGGCGGCCAGGAAAAACATAAGCGTGCCGTAATCGAGCAGAAGCGCGCTCCAGCAGAAGGGCCGCGTGGCCGGCAGCAGGAAGAGGCCCGTGCCGAGCAAGCCCGCGCCGACCAAGGGAACCGGTGAGTAAAACCGCTTGGTGCGATAGCTCCGATACAAGCTCCACCAATTGCCCAAGGCGATTAACGCGCCAAGGGCCAGCAGCAGGGCGGCAAGGATGTGGTTTGGATTCACTCGTGGCTGGGCGCGGAGGTATTCTGCACACCGCGCTTGCTGGCAAAGACTAAAACCGCCGCCGCCGGTTCGTCGAGGGGAATTCCCTCGCTGCCCTGGCCCGTCGGGCGGCGGCGCTAAGGCGAGCGGTACTACAAGCTCCCCCGTAACTGTTCAGGCCAAACTCCGAAGGTGAATGACGAATGACGAATCGTCGCCTCCGGCGGTTAGGTTCCGGGCCAAGTCTCGCGCCCGTCCAACCAAGAACTCCGCCGGTTTGTGCGGCGGCACGCAGACAGACGGGTTTCGGGCTTCGGACTTCGTCATTCTTTCGTCATTCGTCATTCGACTCCGGAGTTCGGCCTGAATAGTTACAAGGACATTTACCTCTACTCGTTACGTTGCGAGGGTCGCCCACGACTCTGTCGCTGAGAGCGTGTTTGAAAAGTCGCCCAGCGGTAGGGCGAGGCTCCTGCCGAGCCGTTCGGAACTAGCGCGCGGCTGCTGCCGTCGAGGCTCGGCAGGAAGCCCTCGCCCTACCACGGCTGGCTTTTTCAAACAGGCTCTTAGGGGGAAATGCCGTTTCAGTTCCTTCACAAAGCGGTTCGGTCCTCAATTCGGAATCCCCGCGCCGCGCCTGCTCGTGCTGGCAATAGGCCGGGCAATCCTCACTCCGCCTCTACCCAGCCGATTAGCTTCGCCTCGAAACCGCGGCTGCCTTTGGCGACGCCGCGATGCTCCAGTTCGCGCTGTAACATCGGTTCAAGGTGGGCGCGTAGTAATGACAGCACCTTCTCGGAATCGGCGCTGGTCCGCGCTGAAGGCTGGGCGGGCCATAGTTTTTCGGGCTGTCGCTCCCACGGAACAAGGCGCCTGCCTTCAGTGTCCACGGCAAGCGGGACAATGAGGCGCTTCACCTGGCCTTTGTCACCACGGGCTTCGACCGCCCAGGCCGCGAGAATGCCGCAGTGTTCGTCTGGTGATTGCACGCGCAGGCCAAGCTGCTCGGGCGGCAGGTCGCGGAACTTCCGCATGTAGGCAGTGACCAGCGGATGATCGAGGCCGAGCAACTGAACTTTCTCCTGCTGCAACGACAGTTCCCGCTCAGTGGTCAGCAGGGTCTCGGTCTTAGTCGCGCCGTCAATCCAAGTGAACAGCTTGTCGCCCCGACTGGCGAAAGTATCTGCCTCGGCGCTGGCGGCGTCCGTGACAAAGCGCACCAGCGCGCCCAGGCCGGCGGCGGGATTGCCCATCGCCTTGTAGTCGTCGAGCCGGAAGCCGTCGAGGTCTTGGAATAACTCGAAAACCACCTTCCGCGCCTCGACCGCATTGGACATCGCGGCGTCCAGTTCCACCTTCGTCCGCTTCAACTGCGGGTCGGTGAGTGCCGCGGAATAGAGGCTGGCATAGTTCACCTGCAACGAAAGCTGACCGAGAATCTGGGTGCGGAGGTCTTCGGCAATCTGGCCGCGCTCATCCACCTTGCCCAACGCCCGGCCAATCTCTGTTAGCTTCTCATCCAATAAGAGGAAGATAGAGCCTTCGATGGTGTCCGAAAGAACGAGGTTATACACCTGCGCCGTGTTGCGCTGCCCGTAACGATGGATGCGCCCGATGCGCTGTTCCAAGTCCATCGGATTCCACGGCAGGTCGAAATTGAACAGTATCCGGGCGTGTTGCAGGTTGATCCCTTCCCGGCCCGCCGCGGTGCAAAGCAACACCCGCGGCCCCGCGGGAGCCTTGAACCGCCGCTCGGCCGCGACCTTCGCCCCGTGATCGCCGCCTTTGAGCACGGTAACACCTTGGCCCGGATACGCCTGCTCGATGGCCCGGCCCAGCAGCTCCACGCTGCCGAGATAAGTGGCGAAAACTACCATGCGCTCCTGCGGGTTCTCCCGCCATAGCACCCCCAACGCACCCAATAGTTTCTCCACCTTGGTTTCGCGGTGCGGTGGGAACTTAGCCAGCAACTCCTTGATGCGTCGCCGTTCCTCCGGCAACGCCACTGCCACGTTGCTGATGGCCGCGTCCTCCGCGGCGGCCGCCCCGGTTTCCGAAGCAAACTCATCCGCGCCCGCGCCCAAGGCTTCTTCTTCCTCCCTTTGCGTCCGCAGAATCTTGTAGCGGTAGTCGGCCAAGGTTCTGTCCACTTCCGCGTCCCCCAGCCGCCCTTCGGGGATACCGCCTAACTCCCTGATGAGCGACCGGGCCTCATTGAGCGCCGCGTTGCGCTGGTCAATGTCCAGCCGCGCGTCGTGCAGCACCGCTTCCTGAATCGTCAGCGCGATAAGCCGCCGCCGCAGGGTGCGTTGGACTGCCGCGAAGCTGGAGGCGGCAATCTTCTGAAAAATCGTCATCACGAAGGCCAACCCTTGGCCCTGTGTGCCTTTCCGTTTCGCCAGCGCGAAGCCGTCGCGCAGATACTCCACCAGCGCGTCATAGAACACCTTCTCCGCCTCACCCATCGTGAGTGCCTCGGTATGAACCTGCCGCCGCGCAAACAGCGTCGAGCCGTCCGGGCGGCACGCATCGGCCTTGGTGCGCCGGAACACCACCGCGTTAAGGCGGTGCCGGTGCTCGACCATTTCAGCGGGCGTGTTGAATAGGGTTGGGTCCAGTAACTGTACCAACATCCAGAAACGGAAGTGGTCGCCCTGGTGCGGCGTGGCTGACAGCAAAATCAGGTCGCGGGTGTGCTCCTTGAGTATCTCTGCCAGTCGGAAGTTCTGGGTCTTCTTCAGCTTGCCGTTCTGGCGATAGGCGCTGAGATGATGCGCCTCGTCGAACACCACCAAGTCCCACGGTGGCGCCGCCTTCAACCGCGCCAGGCGCGGACGCAGCTTCAAGGTGTCAATGCTGGCGATCAGTAAATTGTGCTTCTCAAAGGCGTTCGACTTACGATCAGTCACGTCACCCTCGCTGCCGAAGACCTCGAAGTTCAGGTGAAAGACTTCGTTTAACTCCCGGTGCCAGTTATTGACCAGACCCGCCGGCACCACCATCAACGCCCGCTTGAGTTCGCCCCGGCTTATTAGTTCGCGCAGAATGAGAGCCGCCTCAATAGTCTTACCGAGACCGACTTCATCCGCGATGAGAAACCGGCGCGGGGTTGCCGTCGCCACGCGATGCGTGAGCACCACCTGATGCGGCAGCAAATCAATCCGCGCCGACGTCAGGGCGCTGACATTCTCCATCAACGGCAGCGCGTGCGCTTGGTAACAGAGCCACGCCCGGAGCGCCCGCTGGGCGTCGCCTCTGGCGTTTAGGATGATGACTTCTGACCGGCTCAGTGCCGCACTTACCCTCGTCACTGGCACCTGTCGCTCGCCGGTCGGAAAGAAGACCTTGATAAACCCATCCATCGGCGGGGCGATGACGACACCTTCGCCGTAATCCGCATGGCGCACCCGCTGGCCGGGCTGGAAGGGGCTGCTGGTGGTGGGGGCGCTCATGCCAAGAGGCTGCGGTCAGGAAATCCGCTGAAGGAACAGCCCGGCCCACCCTGCCTTCTTCTCCGCGTTCAGGGTAATGATGCGGCGAACACTACTCTCAGCTCCATTCCAGATACAACGTCCCAGTGGAATGGCCTGCTGCCGGTGCGCCCCGCTGCAATGCCAGTGATAAGTGTTCTCCGCAGGCTGGTGGAAAACCCGCTTGCCATCGGCCAGCCAGAGGATGAGCGCCGCCTCGCCGCCGCCGTCCGCCACTTCTTCTTGAAAGTCCAGGATGGCCGGATAGACGGTCTGTTCCAACCACTCGACGGCTTCGTCCGGGTGGAGCGTGTCCATCACTGCTTCCAGCCCGGCGACAACTAATGTGCGTCCTTTGATGAGTTTGAGGCCGGCCTCCTGCCAATCCAGCTCATACAACCGCAGGAACTCGCGCAAGCTGCGGACGGCCTCGGCGGGGCAGACGCGGTTCAATGCCTCGGCATCCCATAGGAGCGAAGTGCCGCAGCGCATCCAAGTGTTATCGCGAAGTTCGGGGTTCATGGCTTCTTTCGGGGTTGGCCGGCGCGGGGCGCGCAGGCCGGCCAGCCCAAGCGCCGGAGTTCCCGCTGCAGTTCGGCCTTCAATTCGGCCTCCGATGGCAGGTGCAGCTTGTAGCGGCTGGCGAAAATCTTCTTCTCCTTCTCCGGTCCCAGCGTGTAACGGACCACCGCGTCGTTCTTATCCGTGCATAGGATCAACCCCAGCGTGGGGTTATCGCCGGGGGTGAGTCGTTCCCGGTCGTAGTAATTGACGTAAAGCTCAAGCTGGCCAAGGTCTTGGTGCAGCAGCTTGCCCACTTTCAAATCCAGCAGAATGTAGCACTTGAGGGCAGTATGATAGAACACCAGATCAATGTAGAAATGATCGCCGTCCAGCGTGATCCGCTCCTGCCGGGCCACAAAGGCAAACCCTTTGCCCAACTCCAGCAGGAAGGCCTGTAACTCATTGAGCAACGCCGCCTCCAAATCCGACTCCACCAGCTTGGCGGCGGCGGGAATTTTCAAGAACTCCAGCACCAGCGGGTCTTTGAAAATATCGAGCGGCCCTTGAATTTCCTGGCCCTTCTTTGCCAGGCGCAGCAACCCCTTTTTGTCCCGGCTCAACGCCAGCCGTTCGTAGAGCAGGCTGTTGATCTGCCGCTCCAGTTCGCGGGCCGACCAGTTGTTCTGGATGGCTTCGATTTCGTAGAAGGACCGGGCTTCGGGCTTCTCCACGCGGAGCAACGTCCGGTAGTGCGTCCACGAGAGATTGGGGTGAAGCTGGCCGGGCTGCCAGTCGGCTGACGCCGTTGCCTCGAAGATAATCGGCGCTGGGATGGTTGCGGTGGATTGGCCACGCATTGCGTGGCCTTTCCCGGAAGTGGTGGCCAAAAGGCCACGCACTGCGTGGCCTTTTGGCTGCCCGGCCAGATTCGTGTAGGCGAGATAAAATTGTTTGAACGATTTCAAATTCGACATCCCATATCCCACCCCATATTCCTGACGCAGACGATCCGCCAACTCCCGCACCAGCTTCTCTCCGTAATCTGCCCGGTGTTTTCCGCCTTGCTCTTCCTCCACAATCTCCCGCCCGATCAGCCAGTTCGCGACGACCTGCGTGGTGTTCACCGTGCGCGCCACGCCCACTCGCGCTGCCTCCAAGATCACACGCACCCGCGCATAAAGCCCCTGTGGCTCGCTGGCTTTCTTCAATTGTCTTTTCATAGTTGAATTCGCTCCTCGCGCAATTCTATGCGCGCTGCGTAAAGAATCATCCCTCCAGATCAAACAGCCGCATCTGTTCTTCGACCTTGAGTTTGTTCGCCGACAGCCAGTCGCGGTAAATCGTCCGGGCGCGTTGCGCGGCATGTTTGATTTCCTCCGTGCCGCCGTGCCGGGCCAGCCAGCCCACTAACTCATCCGTAGCCGGGTGCGGCGCGAAGTTCGGGCTGTCCAGTGTGTCGGTCACCCGGAGGTTACTACCGGCGACGCAGCCGCCGACGAGGAACATCGTCTGGTCGAAGTCCCGCGCCATGCCTTTGCGCGACGCGCCTTTCCACGCCCGCGCCAGTTCCACCGGCGGCGTGAGCGTGAAGACCTTGTTCTTCTCCGCGCACCAGCCGCGTTCCTCGAAATCGCTGGGGGCGATGCCGGTGCCGCGCAGAAACTTCTGCATCTGGTCACGCGGCACTTGGGTGGTCTCGTAGAATAGGCGGAAAAACTGCCGCGTGTAAGGCTCCGCGTTGGCGGGCGGCGCTTCCGGCCCGCCGGTGGTGGCCGTGTCATCGTCGAGTAATAAGTTGATGCCCACCAGCGCCTCGCGGAGGGTGAACTCCCGGCCCTGCTCGACATAGACCTTGCCGTAGTGCCGCGAGAAGTATTCCAGCGCCTTGCCACGCTTGATGACCTGTAAGTCGGCGGCGGGCAGACCTTCCTGCTGATGTTGCGAAAGTAGGGTCTTGAGGCGGCGCACGTCCTCCGTGATTTGCCGACGCAGCCGCGCCCAACTAATAGGTTGCGGCTCCGCCATCCGCTTCCGGCAAACGTGGATGATGTCGTATTCGATTTGCTTGGAACCGAACTCGCCGTCGCCTTTCGTCTCGTCACTTCTAATCGGATACGTGGCTTCAAGGTAGAACCCGGCGTCAAACAAGCTCTCCAAAACTCCTACCCACGGCTCGTCTTCGCTGTGATGAAAGGTGAAGGCCAAGATGCCGCCCGGCTTCAATACTCGGAAGGCTTCGCGCCAGGAGTCAGTCAGAACACGCTGATAGAAGGCGTTCGGGTCCTTTGGTTGGCGAAAACGATTGGCAACAGCTTCCAGCGTTTTCGGGGTGTAGTTTTGCTCGAAATGTTGCGGGTATCTGCCTTTAAGCGCGAGCCGGAGCCAAACGTAAAAGAAGTCCGCCAACTCCGCGTATTGCACGAGATTGCCAAATGGGGGATCTGTGACCACCAAGTCGCAGGAATCGGTTGCAATAGATTCAAGCTCGGTGGCACTACCGCAAACCAATGCGCCTGCTGCAAGAACACTGTCGTGGCAAGCAACCTTCATACTCTTGCCATCTAGCTTCTTGGCGAGGTTCTGGTCCGCCTTGGTAAGCTCGTCTGTGGAGGCGGCTTCCCACGGATTCAGCGCCCATTCGTGACCTTCGATGACACCTTCCCAGCATGAACGCCAGTTTCCCCTACCAAGCGGCGAGAAGACGCCGTTTTCGCAGACGTGGCTCTTCGGCTGGAAGTTGCTACTGCTAAAAGCAGGCACCAACTTATCGTAGTCCCGGTCGTAAAAACAAAAAAGGTTTTGGTTGCGCAGGTATTGTTGGAAGGCATCCAGAACGCACTCTCTAGCCTGCCAAGAGGCATTCGGATTTGTCACGATGCTCTTGAGAATCTGCGCGATACTCAGAAGTTGCAGAGGGGCAAATAGTCTCCACCAGTGCGTGAGTTGGTGCCCCTGGACGTCGTGCGGGCCGATTTCTTCTCCAACAAGGACGGCGCTGGTTGGCCAGAAGCCTCGAAGGTCATTGTCCTTTCTTGCAGTCCACTCTGACGCCGCGGCACTTGTTCGTCGCGTATCCGAGGCGGGGGCGAAGAAGCGGCCACTGTAGGGAAAGCCGAGGGAGTCACGGCGGTAGCTGTAGGCGTGAACGATGTACGCTGCCATCGGGGCGGGCTTCCCTGTTACCTTAACCGACTCTTGGACATCATTTGGAGTGCCGTCAGTCGCACAGGCAAACGCCGACTTTTCAGTCACAAGCTCGTCCCTTTTGTTCTTCTTCAAGGGAGCCGTTCCACCGCGAATGTCCGTGTAGAACGTCACCTTCGTTTCCGGGCAGGTTACTTGTTCCGGCAGCACACCGCGCACTTCGAGCAAGCGCAGCTTGGCCGCACGGGCGTTGTTCCAGCGGGTGGTCGCCTCGACTGAATCCGTCGCGCTGCCGCCGTATTCGCGGCCTTGCTCGTCGCACTTAGGGCAACCTTCCAGCCATTGCGGATGGATGAGCAGCGTCAACTCTACCTTCTTGTTCTTAGCCTTACCTAGTTCAGACGAGTTGTTCTCTGCCAACGCCTTCGCATCCTGCCGGGTCTTACCACAGTGCGGACAGGTGAAGCGCCCGGCGCTGTCCATCACGGCGAACGGTTTCTCATCCGGCGCGACGAACAGCGGCGCGTCCGGGGCCATCCGCGCCGCGTGCCGCTCCACATCGAACTTCTTCCCGCAGTCGCGACACTCCCAGTCCGGCCAGGCATCCACCGTCAGTGTTTTGATGGCGACCACCGGAGTCTTCATGATAGGTGTGCGGTGACCGCAACCTGCGCGCTGACACGGTCCGTGTTTGGCCCAAAAGGTGTAGATGATTTCCGGCCCTTCGTAGCGGTAGTTGCGCCGCTCCGGCCACGGCACGGAGAAGATGTCGAAGCTGGCCGGGAGTTCCTCCCACTCGTCCTCAGTTGCCGGGGATTCAGTCATGGCCGCACCAAGCAAATCAGATTGGGTGAGCTTCTGTTCGCACTTTTTGGTGCCCGCCCGGCGGAACCATTTCCCCTTCTCACCGTCCGGGCCATCGCAGGCATAGTAAGGCATGATGAGTGGCTTCACTTCGGCCTCGATGTCGGCGAGCAGGCGCTTCACTTCCGCGAGGTCCACCGGCGCCATCTCATTCTTCACCACGAACCAGGCAACCGGATTTAAGTCACAGCCGAACATCTGCATCCCCAAGCGCGAGCCTTCCACGATGGTCGTGCCACCACCCATGAATGGCTCGGCGACCTTGAGATGACGGAGCGCGCCACGTTTCTGGTGGTTGGCGTAATAGACCTCCCACACCGCCTTGGCGGCCTGGCTCTCGTCTGCCGGCGCGCGCATCGCCGCCGCCAGCAGCATGGAGCGGAAGACACTGGAACGCCGCCGCGCCCACCACTTGGACATCTGATAGATGGGCTTACCCGCGTTGCCTTCGATGGCGGCAATCTGGTTGATGGGTATGATGGGGAAATCAACCTCCAGACAGGTCTTGGGCCGGTTCGGGTCAGAGAAGTCCACCGTCTCGACCGCCACCTCCCGCCCCGCGCCCACCGCGGCGGCGATTTGCTCGGTGAGGAGTTCCTTCTTGGATTTACCTTTGGTCATGCGGAGGTTGTGAAAGTGCTTGGGAATCAATGGCGGCATTATTTTGTTGGCGTCAACAAAATGATGGCGGGAAGGTCAGGGTTTGGTGGTTGGAGGCGCTTTGGTCTTGGCCGGAAGAACGATCTGTTTCACGAGCTTCAACGGGATGGCGGAGAGGTGCGGGTCGCGGTGGACGAGCGTGGCTCCTTCGAGCTTCGCGGTGGCGGCGATGATGGCGTCGGCATTGGGAATCCGGCGGCCCGCCTGGCGGCGGAGGTCGAAGGCGGCGCCCGCCACCTCTTTGGTGACCGGCTCCGGGTCGTCGAGGAGTTCCGCGTAGCAGGCAAGGATTTCCCGCCGGGCCTTGGCGTCGGGATGGATTTCCGCCAGCCTGACTTGGAACTCCAGCCAGGTCATGACGCTGATCCGGGCGTCGCCGGGGAATTGTTCCAGAATGCTTTCGACCATATCACAGCCCGGCTCTTCCAGGCAGTGGGCGAAGAGCGCGGAGGTGTCGAGCAGGAAGGGAGGTGTCATGGGAGCGCGTCCTGCCGCAATTGATCGTCCGCTTCCCGCCACTTGACGAACTCGGCGACTTCGTCCACGCCGGGCCGTTTGGCCTTGCGCCCCAGTTGGCGGACGCGTTGCAGGAGTTGCTTGCGCGTCGGCTTGATGGTGATGGTGATTTTATTCGGCTGGTCGCCCACCGCCCAATCGAACTGTGCTCCGACCACGAGGCCCAGCTTCGAGGTGATTTCGGCGGGCACCGTGATTTGATTTTTGCCGGTCAAGGTCGTTGTCATATTCCTTGAAGAAGGTTGGTCAAGGCTGGCTGGCCGTCAAGGCAGGGTTTGGCTTCCGGGAAATTTCCAGGAACGGCACGGCGACTTCCAACAGTGACAGCCCGCCGTGGGCCAGCGTCGGGTAGCCGCCGGCGCTGCGCCATTTGCGGCGGCCCAGTGCGAATTGATTAGTGCCGTGCGCCGTGGTCAGGCAGAGCGAAATGGGCGGCATCCAATGATGCTGCGTGCCGGTGCCATACGCAAACCGGCTGCTGCCGAAGTTGGTCTTGAGCCAGCCAGCCTGCTCCTTGTTGGCCACGTCCGAGAACATGCCGGCGGCGGCGTAACCGTGGTCGCTGGTAATGACCAAACGCCGTCCGGTGGTCAGGCGCTCAATCATCTGCCAGAAAGAGTCGGAGGTTAGTTGCTGCGCGGCTTCGCAACCGAGCTTCTGGAAACCGTCGCCGGGTTCGGCCAGTTGGTGGATGCGGTCATCGGGCCAATGATGCCATAGGACCACGGCGGGCGCGGCGGCCATCCAATCAAGGCACGAGTTCCATTCCACCCCTAAGCTCTCGGTGCGGGCGCCGGTTAGTTGATGGGCCAAGCCCGCGCCATTGTTCTCCAGCGCGGATCGCTGGTTGAATCCCAGCGCCTTGGCGAAGGGCGTGGTGTCGCTGGGTAACTCAGAGCCGCGCACGCCAGACTGATGAATCTGGTAGCCGCGCCGCTGGGCTTCCTGTAACAGCCACGGAGTCTCGCGCAACGAGAGACCGTCAAGGATGAGCACTGCCTTGCCGGAGGGGGCGCGCTGCCAAAACTCGAGGACGGCGGGCGCGGTGCGCGGAACACCCCCTTCAAAGTCCCGCCATAGTTCCCACGCCGCGCTGGAGAGCAGGAGTTCGAGTTCGGCGACCTGGCGTTCGCGCTCGGCGACTGTACGCTCGGCGTGCTGTGGCGTCAGGGGCGCGGAGAAGATCTCCCAGAGTTTCGCGAAGATGACCTGCCACGCCTCCGTGGGCGGGGCGGTCAGGATACTGTCGAGCTTGGGGTCGCGGCCAGCCGTCATAGCGCCTCCTTCTCCAGGTTCAGTCCATAAGTGACGCCCTCCGGCAGATGCTGGAGTAACTGGGCCAACTGTGCCCCGGACATCTTAGTGACGTTGAGATTGACGTTGGCGAGATTCGTGGCCGGGGCAATGCCCCACTTCTCGACTTCACCGAGCAGGTTGACCGGGGTCTTAGGCGGGGTGCCGAAGGGTTTGAACTGTGGCCCCGTGGGCGAGGTGCCTCCAACCGTGACTCCGAAGGGGGTGGTGCGCTGGTCTTTGATTGCGTCCGCAGGCAAGGTGGGCGCAGTCGGAGTAGGAGCGAAGGGGAGCGGCAGGGTGCCGCCGCTCTGGGGCACCGCGCCGGGCAGGAGCAGGGTGGTTTGCTCAAGTTCCTTGCCCGAACCGAGCTTGCCTTTGATACGCATCCAGCAGGCGTCCTCAGACTCGCCGGGGTCGGCTTGCAGGAGTTCCAGCCCACGCACGTTGATCGCCAGCTTCCCCGCGGCGCAGAGTCGCAGCACCTTCTCCTTGGTCGTGACTTCACCCAGCCACGGAATACAAGGCTGGCCGCCGATGGCAGGTTCCTGAAGCTCGCCGATGAACCTGGCCACCGAGGCACTGTTCGCCGCCTGAGTTAGCGCCAGCGCCTCGAAGTCCTCAGCGGCGAACAGCTCACTTTCAATCTTACTATGAATGGCCTTCGGAATCTTGTCGGCAACCGCGTTGTGCTTCTCAGTGAGGAAGCGGCATTGGCCGGGTTGCGCGAAGTTCCAGATGTCGAGCAGCGCGAAAGTATCGAACAGGTCTTTCAGGCGCGGACGCAGATGGGACGTTTGGTAAGTCGCGAACAGCGGCCGGTAGGCGGGGTCGGTCTCCTTCCATTGGTTGGCCAGATACACGGCGCGGGCGCAAACGATAAGGTCGCGGTCAAAGTAGATGTTACCCGCCGCCTTCTTGGGGAGGAGGAATCGGAGGGTGTTGCGCCGCTGGGCCAGATGCTCCTTCAACCAAGCGCCGAGCACAGCATCCAGGTTGTCCACGTATTCCGGTAACACGAGGAGCGTCAGCCGGCCATCCCAGCGGTCGGGGCGCTCGTTCTCTGGCAACTCGCCCCACGGATCGGTCGGCCAATCCTTGCGCAGTACCACCACGCGGAACTGCCGGGAGACTTCTTCGCTGCCGCCGATGACATAGCGGATTTCGGCGGCTAACTGCGCAAGGTCCTGACCCGCCTCGAACAACTTATCATTTTTCGCGTTCGCCAGTAGCTTGCCCTCGGCGTTTTCTTCTTCCTTGAAAACCAGGCGATTCCCGACCGGATGGATGTTGAAACTATTCTCGCGAATCAGAGCCATCTCGGCGGCAAAGCCATTGTCGTCCACCGGTTGGCTACGAGTGATGTCCGCCTGCAACTCGGCGGGTTCCGCACCATTGACTCTATCCACACTCAAGGACCGCAGCCAGAGGGCGCTGATGATGTCGGAGGCGTGCGGCACGTTCTGGTCCGGCTCCGGCACGGCGGTTCGGATCGCTTCGAGATTGCGCTGGGCCTTGTGAAGCAGTGTGCGATGCAGCGGATTGGAGACGGAACACAGCAGCGACGCCAGGCAACCCTGCTCGTTGGTGATGTCGAAATCGGCCGCGGTGATGACCGGCGATTGCTCGCCCCGTGTCTTGAACAGGTCAACGAGGATGCGGATGAGGTCGCGGGTTTCCTGCGCCTCCGTGGCGACTAATACCTGGTCTTCGAGTAAGTGCATCAGCACCGGGGAATACGGCCAGGCTTCGGTGAACTCCGCTCGTTTGGTGGCGTGCTGAGAGGGCGGAATCTCGGCGAGCCGTAGGTGGTCGTCAACGTGTGGCTGGATACAGGCGGCGATGTCCGGCACGGGCACGTTAATGCGGTTTTGGAAGATGCGGTAGAGTAACAGGCGCTGCCGGTCTTGCTTCGCCTGCGTGCCCTGAAAATCCACCAGCACCGGCTGAATGCGGTGAATCTGCTGGTACGCCTGCGACTGGTTGTCACGGATGGACACCACCAATGTCAATAGGTCGGGATGGTCATTGGCGATTTCGGACAGCAATTGGATGAAGTTAAAGGCCCAGTTCTTCCACGGGTATTGCTGCGTGTTAGTCAGGCCATCGTACCAGGTCTGGAACTCGTCCAGCAGCAGTGCGGTCGGACGGGCTTGGAACAGTTCCAGCAGCAGGTCGAGGCTGGGGATGCTCGTCTTACCTGCGCCCAAGCCTTCCCACTTGCCCTTGATATAGCTGCCCTTCGGGTGCCGGTCGAACAGTAGTTCCCAGAGAAACTTGTACCGCTGCTGATGCAGGCTCTCGGCGATGACCTCGACATCCGACCGTGACTTCAGGGTGGTCAACTCCGGGCGGTTCAGCTTCGCGGCCCAGTCCGCCAGCCACGCTGCTGCCGCCGCCGGGTCTTTCATGGCGTGGTAGAGCGCCGCCAGCAGATGCGATTTGCCCTGACCGCGACCACCGAGTAACACGATAGGGCGGGCCTTGTCCGGCTGGGCCGCTTCCAAGACCTTGAGCATGTCCACCGACGGGTAGGTGATGCTCAGGAACTCGGCGGCGGGCTGCTTGAGCGCCCCGGTCGTTTTGTCGGCCGAGAAGTCAATGGTAGTGCCCTTGAGGCGCTCACCCTTGAACTCGGCACGCAGATTTAGATTTAGCATAGGAGAGATGTAGGGAACTCTTTACCGCAAGCTGCTCAATCAGGGCAGCACTCAGCCAAGGTTTGCTGACGACATTCATGGTTGGGACGGTTGTTTAGAATTCATTGCGGTCGGCTGTCTCAGCTTCGCTCGCTTTTTCGCGGTTTCCTGGGCGGCCAGTCCGCCTTTGACCCAGGCGTCCACTTCGGACGCGAGAAACTTCCAGAGCCGCCCCACCTTGTGGGCGGGCATTTTCTTTCGGACGACCCATTTGTAGATGGTGTCCGGGTTGACGCCCAAGTGCGCCGCAATTTCCGTGACTGACAACCAGTGTTCTGACATAGGTTCGTGCTTTCCGCAGTCTGTTTTTTCAGGGAACTCCCCGCTCTGGTGATGGCAACTTCGACAGACGTTACCGGTACCTGTCCAAGAAGACCAGAGGAAAGCAGGGAGCAGCGAGTTGAGGCTAACCCGTGCCGGTAAAGCTGGCTGAACGGTTGGGAGGCGGCGGGTGATGGAGCGCAGGGCTGTGGGCAGAAAACTACCGCCCAGAGCGACTTGTAAGTCGGTGTTCCCCAGCCAGAATGGGCGGCAGTATTGCTTCTACAGTGTCGCGCGGGACGGCGTCGGCTATGTGCAGACCAACCCGCCTCCGGTGGTTTGCACTCAGACCTTGTCTAACTATCCGCCGGCGCTGGCCGGGGTCGCCGAGCAGTTAGCCGTCGTCGGTGGTCAGTTGACGCTCACCAACTTGGAGCATTCCCCCAGCGGTAGGGCGAGGCTCCTGCCGAGCCGTTCGGCAAGGTCGCACTGCCGCCGTCGTTGAGGCTCGGCAGGAGCCTCGCCCTACCGCTGGGGGACTCTTCAAACATGCTATTAGTCATAGGCAAAGGGGCTGGGCGAACCCAGCGCTAGTAAGTTCGAGGTGTTAGTTGGGATCAGGCATACGGGTCGTTCCGCTGGGGACTGACAGTCCGGCCGGCCGCCGGTGCCCTGACCGGTCGGTGCCAGGCCGTCGAGCACCTCGCGCAGGCACTCAAACGCGGCGGTTTTTTCGAGGAAATAATCGGCTCCAGCGCTGAGGCAGGCTTCGCGCAACGGAGGCAGGGCATAGTGCGAGAGCACGATTACTATCGGCGCAAAGGGAAGGTGCTTGAGCTGTCGCAGCGTTTGCAGGCCGCTGGTGCCCGCCGCGGGGAAGTCGAGGAGGACGACATCCGGCTGCATCGTCTCCACCAGCGCCACTACCTTGGCAGGTGCCTGGGCGCAGCCGAAGACGGCGATGCCTTCGAGGTCGGAAAGCAGGGCGGTAAGACCGTCATTCACGGAACCGATGCCGCCCGCAACCAGCACGCGGAGGAGCAGGCGGGGACGATCTTGGGTCGTGGTCGTGGTTTTCGTCACGCCGTCATTACACACCCGCCCCGTCAGTTATGCAAGAGAGGCGAGGCTGATAGAATTGTAGGCGTAGGCTTACAAGCCGGGAGGGCGAAGGGCGAAGTCCGAAGAGGCTCTTTCAGAACCCTGTAGGAGCCGACGTAAGGAGGCTTGGGAATGTCGGGAAAACAAGCCTCCTTACGTCGGCTCCTACAGGGTTTTGAAAAAGCATCTTTGGACTTCGGGCTTCGGACTTCTTTCGGATTTCGGACTTCGGATTTAGTCTCCCCTCCTCCCGTCACGCCATCCCATGTTCCTGCGCGTAGCGGACCAGTTCCACGTCGCTGCGGACCCGGAGTTTCTCCCAGAGGCGGGTGTGGAAGGTGGAGACGGTTTTCGGGCTAAGCGACAGTTCCGCCGCGATCTCCTTGAGCGACCGGCCCGCCAGTAGCAGTCGCATGACCTCAAATTCGCGGTCCGAAAGCGTCTCATGCGGGGGCCGGCTGTCTTGGCTTAACCCAGCCGCCAGACTCTCGGCCAGCGTGGCGCTCACATATTTGCCGCCCGCCAGGACTTTCCTGACCGCCAGAGCCAGATGCTCCGGCGCCGCCTGTTTGTTCAGGTAACCGCTGGCCCCGGCCTTCAACACGCGCACCGCCAACTGTTCTTCTGGCGCACTGCTTAACACCAGCACCGGCAGGTTCGGATAGTGGTCCCGCACGTCGTGCAACACTTCCAAGCCGGTGCGGCCCGGCATGAAGATATCCAATACCAGTAAGTCCCACGGATGCTGGGATAAGCACGCCAAGGTTTCCGGCGTCGTAGCCGCTTCCCCGAATTGGGCGGCGGGATACTCTTCAGCCAGGATTTGAACTAACCCCTTCCGCAATACCGCATGATCGTCCGCAATTAGTATCTTCATGACTTACCCTCCAGCTCGTGGGTGGGCGGCGTCAGCGGGAGCCGCATTTCGATGGTTGTTCCCGCCCCCGGTTGGCTCCGGATATCCAATTGCCCATCCAGCAACAACGCCCGCTCGCGCATGCCTGCCAGCCCGATGGACTTGGGGTTGGTTAGTGTCTCGGGCGGAATGCCGCAGCCGTTATCCTGGATGCGTAACACAAGCTGGTCCGCCTCCGGCCGCAGGAGAATCTCCACCTGGGTGGCTTGGGCGTGCCGCAGCACGTTCGTAAGGCTCTCCTGCACAATGCGAAACACCGCGGTGGAGCGGTCCCGATCCAGCGGCACGTCCTGTTCCGGCACCGTCGCGGTGCAAGCAATGCCGGTGCGCGTCTGGAAGTCCCGGGCCTGCCATTCCACGGCGGCACACAGTCCCAGGCTATCCAATACGACGGGCCGCAGTTCGGTGGCAATCTTCTGCACGGATTGAATCGCCGTGTCGGTCACGGCGGTCATGACAACTAACCGTTCCTGGACGGTTATTAGTTGGGCCGCGTCCCAGGGCCGGGCCAGGCGGCGACTTAGCCAGACCACGTCCATCTTTAGTCGGGTCAACTCCTGCGCCAACACGTCATGGATTTCGCGGGCGACCCGGGTGCGCTCCTCTTCCCGGAGCGTTTCCAGGCGCGCGGACAAGGCTCGCAACTGTTGCCGGGACAGCAGCAAGGCTTCCTCAGCCCGGTGGCGTTCGGTGACGTCAATGGTGTAACCCGCCAGCAGGGTCTTATCGCCTTGGACAATCGGGAACTTGATCGTGGAATAGTGGCGGCCATGCAACTGCTCATCCAATCTTAGCACCTCACCTTTGGTAACAACGGTCCAGTCGTCGGCGGTAATATGAGTGGCTAAGTCGGCCGGAAACAACTCCGCCATGGTCTTGCCCACTACCTCCGTGCCGGGACTGCCGATCATCTGTTGAAAATTGTCGCTGGCTTGCAGCACGCGGCTCTCGGTGGGGGTCACCGCCTTGATATAGGCGTAAATAGGTGAGTGGTG
>CAINDV010001366.1 GCA_903847485.1 uncultured Verrucomicrobiota bacterium | reverse complement strand
CCACGTTTAGGTAACACCCCTTTTGAGCTTACAGGGGCCGCCCCAGCCGACCCACACCCAGCCTTCGGTAACATTCTTTTTGAGTCAAATCGGGAGTTTACGGAGAGTTTGCGGAGAAAGTTGACACTCCGCGCAAGCACGATAAACTTTTTCCCGACTTTTAAATGGAAAATGTTTTAACAATCGGCATTCCGAAAGGAATGCCTGCAGGAAGCAATGTTGTCGCCGTTCAACGCTGCTGGGATTTCGTTTTACGGCTCCGAGAGGTTGCTTTGGCTGGGGTCGAACGACGTAGAAGTAAAGCCGGTATTGCTGCGACCGCAGGAAATCTCTCTCTACGTTGCGAAAGACAACCTGGACTGCGGCCTCTCGGGTTTGGGTTGGATTACGGGAAGGGGATGTTTGGATTCGCTTCGTCTGCTCGCTGACCTGCAATACTCCAAGCAGTCCTTCCGGCCCGTGAGGTGGGTTCTTGCCGTGCCACAGGATTCGCCTTGGCAGAAGATTGAAGACTTGCAGGAGATTCAGAACCTGCCGTTGAGAGTATCAACTGAACTTAGAGCCTGTTTGAAAATTCGCCCGGTGAGGGCACCGGGCCTACAGGCGACCGTGTTTTCCGCCAGGACTTGCCAGAACTTGTAGGCCGCGTGCCCTCACGCGGCGGTTGGGAAGAGTTTTCAAACAGGCTCTAAAGGGCATTACCGAGAGTTGGTTTGCTGAACACGGTATTGTCGCGGAAGTGGATTTTTCGTGGGGTGCAACAGAAGCCAAGGCTCCCGTTTTTGCTGATGCCATTGTTGAATGCACTGAAACCGGATCGTCTTTGCGGGCAAACCGGCTGCGGATTCTCGACACGGTCTTCCAATCGACGACGCAGTTTTTTGCCAACAAGGAGATTTATCACAAAGCCGGCTGGAAGCGCCGAAGCTTGACAGCATCGCCCTGCTTTTGAGAAGCTGCTTGGCTGCGAACGCGAAGGTGAATGTGCGGGTGCTTGCGTCGGCATCTGAAGCTGAGGTGCTGGAAGCTTTGATTCCAAGCAATGTTGGCTTCTCGATTTGAACGGTAAGAAAGATGAATTCCTGGTGGAGTTCATTGTGGACAAAAGAGCCGCTCGTGATCTGGTGCCGGTGTTCGCCAGAAACGGAGCAGCCAAAATAACGGTGACAGGGATCGATATGCTCTGTGAATGATTTTTGTGCCTGGGTAGCTCAATTGGTGGAGCATCAGATTGTGAATCTGAGGGTTGTGGGTTCAAGCCCCATCCCAGGTACCAGTTTTGCGAGAAAGACGATATGATTGCTATAGAGGATAAGAAGAAACGTTTGGTAGTGCCGCAAACTCTGAAGGGTTTCCGCGACCTTATGCCTAGCGACATGATTGCGCGGAACGCGGTCGTTGAGAAGATTCGCTCGGTTTACGAGAAATACGGATTTGTTCCTCTTGACACTCCGGTTCTGGAATATCTGACAACGCTCGTGGGCACAGGGGGTGAGGAGACAAACAAGTTGTTGTTTCGTTTGGAAAGCCCTGAGCGCGAACCAATCGCCATGCGCTTTGATTTGACCGTGCCTTACGCAAGACTCCTTGCGCAGTATCCAGGGCAACTAAGACTGCCGTTTCGCCGTTACCACATTGGACCGGTGTTTCGGGCGGACAAACCCGGCCCCGGGCGATTCCGCCAGTTCGTTCAGTTCGACATTGATGCTGCCGGTTCCGAGTCGGTTGCCGTAGATGCCGAGGTGGTGGCGGCAATGGCGGAGGCAATGCGCACCTTGGGTCTCGGACGCGGGGAGTTCCAAATTCGCGTCAATGACCGGAAGCTTGTTGATGCTCTGCTGGTCGGGAGTGGCATCACCAACCGCGAGATTCAGAAGCAGGTCCTGCGGGTTATTGATAAGCTCGCGAAAGTTGGCACTGAGGACATCCGCAAGGAATTAGGAGAGGGACGTGTTGATGAGTCAGGCGATCCAATCAAAGGCGTTGGTTTGTCTGCGGGCATAATTGACAAGCTTCTTGAATTCATTTCGGTCAAAGGAACCTCGCGAACGGATGTTCTCAGCGCGGTGGCCTTGTTGCTCCCGAAAACGCCGGTTAGCGAGGTCGCCATTCAAGAGATGACCGAATTAAATCAGGCTTTAGCCAGTCTGCGCGTCGTAGAGGATGAAGCTGCCTTTGACCCGAGCCTGATGCGGGGCTTGGATTACTACACCGGCCCGGTGTTCGAAGCGCACTTGCCGGCCGCACCTCAATTCGGCTCCGTCATGGGTGGCGGTCGGTTCGATCAACTCGTCGCCCGATTTTTAGACCAAAGCATTGCCGCTACCGGGGCTTCCATCGGGTTGGATCGGTTGATGGAAGCTTTGGTGCAACTTGGAAAGGTTCAAACCACCCCGACCCTCACCAAAGTATTGGTGCTCTCGCTGCAAGGCGTTCCAACGAGCGAATTGCTTTCCATTGCCAGTGACTTGCGTGCGGAGGCAATTCCCACTGAAGTTTTCTTTGGCGGTTCTAAAGTCGGATTTCGAGACCAATTGTCGGCCGCCAATGCGAAGCAAGTGCCAATCGCCGTCATTCTTGGCGAAGATGAATTCAAGGCTGGCAATGTTTCGATCAAAGACCTCCGGGCTGGAGCGAAAGCTCGTGCCGGCATCCTCGATCCCGAGGAATACAAGAAGTTTGGCAAAGCCGGCCAAGTGACTATCACGCGTTGCGACTTGGTCAAAACGGTCAAGCAGATGCTTTAGCCCAGCCGCTTACATGAAAGATTGGAAGCTCGTCATTGACGCAACAATGCTCGTTTCGGCCTCCTCAACGAGTGGCCGAATTCAGGAACAGTGGAGCAAGGGGTTGGGGCCTCAACAACTGATGATTTCGCCAGAAATTTTTGCCGAAGTCGAACACACGCTCGTCGAACTGAGTTTCACCTAACTGCGGCCGAGATCACGCAATGCCTCAAGAACATTTTGAAGCGCTGTGTGCTCGTTCGACCGAAAGTGCGGATTCCGATGATGTCGGACACCTGTTCCAATCCATATCGGACACCATTCCAATCCTGTCGGACAGTTGTCGGAGCGAAGCGACGCTCTGGGGGAGTGATTAAGTGGTGTCCGACAGGAGTCAAGGGTTGGCCACACTTTTCGTGCCATTTCGAAGCCCCGCCGAGGGGCGACGATCCGGTCGCCAACCCACGAGCTTGTCGCGCAGTTTATTCGGATCGGCGGTGAGCGGCGGGAACGGACTCCCGAACTCCAGTTCGCGTTTCCGCCGGTCGCCACGCGGAACGGACTCACACGCCCGTCCGAATCGGCGCGCCTGGGGCTGCGGAACTTTAATTTCCATTTTCCGCAGGTGGCGTTTTGCCTTTGCGCAGGGATTCGCCTTTGAGTTCGATCCGGTAGGCGTTGTGAACCAGCCGGTCCAAAATCGCGTCGGCGACGGTGGCGTTGCCTTTTCGGGCTAATTGGCCCCGCGCCGAAAGTCGTCAAACAAGGTCACGCTGTCAGCTTTGGTCCAGACGCCAACCCGGCCGGCTTCCTTGAAACTGTCGTCGGTGGCCGTGGGCACCTCCTTGCCGTCGAACGTCACGATGAAAGTGTTCCCGGCAAAATCCGCCCGCAATGTGTGCCAGACGCGCGGCGTGACCTTCACCGCTACCTCTTTGAAGGCTATGCGACGGCCTTTGATCGTGCGGTAGATCTCCACGTTGTCCTCCAGCGCGTTGGCGCGGGCAATGTAGTAATTATCCGCGTCCTGAGCGCGCCAGACCACGCTACCAGCCTGATCTTTCCGTTCGGAAACCGCCTTGAACTTCACCTCGACGAACCCGTCCTGAAGCCGGGTGCCTGTCTTCAGATATAGGGGAAACGTCGCCTTGCCGGATCGCCGTAAGACATTGGGCGCGCTCGGCGCAGAGGCGTCGGCCACGACCTCCCACCGGGCGTCTCCCTGGCTGGTCTTGGTGGCGGTCCAACCCGGGGGCGCGGCACTTGGCGTCGCTTGATCGAAATTCACCGTCTCCGCAGCGAGGAGAACGGTGGCGGGCCACGCCACGAACGGCGTCAGGAGCTGTCTGCCGGTGTCTTCATGCTTTCCGCCATTCTCCCCGATACGTAGTCTGGTGGCAACTTCATGAAAACATTGCTTTCGCCAATGCGCCACAGCGTCCTGGCGCGGCCCGTCTTCAGACGCTGGCCCCGCCTTGTCTGCCTGACTTTGCTGGCCGCTGTGCTGGCACTGGTCTTTTCGCCCCAACAAGCCAACGCCGAAACGGCAGGTGCCCGTGCCCAGCGAGCCAAGGCTTGGCGGGCGGAGAACCCGGTCTGGCGCGGCGTTCACCTCGCCGTGAACAGCGATGCGGAGGCCGACGCGCTCGGCGAGGCGTTGCCGCATCTGCGATCTGTTGGGGTGAACGTGGTCGTGGCTGAGGTCAACTACCAGTTCGAGTTTAAGTCGCACCCGGAGTTGCGCGGCTTGTCGTTTGTCAGCAAAGCTAGGGCGCAAGCCTTGGCAGGCGTTGGACGCAGTCTGGACATCCGGCTCATCCCCGAACTGAATTGCCTCGGCCACCAGTCTTGGAAGCAAAGCACCGCCCCGCTGCTCACCAGGCATCCTGAGTTCGACGAGACGCCCGGCCAGTTTCCCGGCAACAAAGACATCTACTGTCGCAGTTGGTGCCCGCAGCATCCGGGGGTGAATCCGGTCGTGTTCGCGTTGATTGACGAATTGGTCGAGGGGTTCGGCGCTAACGCTTTTCACGTCGGCATGGACGAAGTATTTCTCATCGCCTCGGAGCATTGTCCACGCTGCAAGGGGGGCGATCCGGCAAAGCTGTTCGCCAAGGCAATCACCGATTTGCACGGACACCTTGTCGGCAAGCGAAAACTGGAAATGCTGATGTGGGGCGACCGACTGCTCGATGCGAAGGCGCTGGGTTACTCGGAGTGGGAAGCCGCCAAGAATGGCACCGCTGGGGCGCTTGCCCTGATTCCCAAGGACATCGTGATCTGCGATTGGCACTACGGGAAACAGGAGAAGTATCCCTCGGTGCCGTGGTTGCTGGGGCAGGGCTTCCAGGTCTGGCCGTCGGGCTGGCAGCCGCTGGAGGCGACGAAGGCGTTCAGTGACTTCGCGCTTCAGGAGAAGAATCCGCGCCTGCTCGGCTACCTTTGCACCACCTGGGGCAAGGTGCCCATCACCGGCGTTGCGGAATGGCCGCCGGTCATGCAGGTGCTGCACGACTGGGAATCTCGCTGAGGCGGGGTTGAATCCGAATGACGAATGACGAATGAATGACAAAGCCCGAATGACGAATCGTCGCCTCCGTCGGGTCGGTTATGTGCCAGGCTTGGCGAACCGTCCAATTGAGAGTGCGTCAGGTTTCGGGTTTCGGGCTTCGTCATTCACTAGTCATTCGTCATTTGAGCTTCGGAGTTCGGGATTAAGCGGCTCCGCTTCAACGTCGGGGCACGAAGGTGTGTTTGCGCCGTTCGACGGCCAGGAATTCCCGCTCCAGACGCACGACTTGGAAACGGTCGAAGCGTTCGCGCGGAACGCAGCCATCGGCCAGCGCCTCCAGCACGGCGCAGCGTTTCTCGACGGTGTGGGAGCAGTTGCGGAAATGGCAGCGCACGGCCAGGTCGGCCAGTTCGGGGAACAGGTCGGCCAGTCCATTTTCATCCAGTCCGACATGGAACTCGCGCAAGCCCGGCGTGTCAATGACGAGGCCGCCGCAGGGCAACCGGATGAGTTCGCGCCAGGTCGTGGTGTGCCGGCCCTTGGCGTCGCGCTCACGGACTTCGAGGGTGGCCTGGACTTCTTCGCCGTAGAGACTGTTGATCAGGCTAGACTTGCCCACGCCGGAGGGGCCGAGGAAGACCACGGTGTGGCCGGGTGCGAGGTGGTCGGCGATCTGGCGCAAGCCGGTACCTTTGACGGCAGAGGCGCACAGGACCGGCACATCGCCCGCCACCAACTGCGCCTCAGCTTGCGACGCCTTCACATGGTCGCAAAGATCGGATTTGTTCAGTACCACCACGGACGGGACGCCGCCCTCGCGCACCATCGCCAGGCAACGTTCCAAGCGGCGCAGATGAAAGGACTGGTCCAGCGCCTGGACGACGAAGGCGAGGTCCACGTTGGCGGCGAGCACTTGCTCGCGTTCGGGACGGCCGGAGTCGTTGCGAGAAAGCGCGCTGCGGCGCGGCAGCACGGCATGGATGTGCGTCTGCACGCCGGCGGCAGGAGGCGTGAGGGCGACCCAGTCGCCGACTTTCGGCAGGCGGGCGCGGAGGCGGGTCTCGTGCAGGAGGCGCCCGGAGACTTTGGCGGTGATGGGACCAGATTCGGTAAGCACGCCATAGCTGTGCTTGTCTTCGACGGCCACGCGGCCCGGCACCCAGCCACGGGCGCGGTGCGGCTCGAACTGCGCCGCCCACGCGGAATCCCAGCCGAATACGCTTAGCTCCATGCAAAGCAGACGGTCACGGGAAGCTTCCTGTTCCTGCTGGAACTGCCCAAGGGCCATGAACCGCCGCAGGGCGGATCGCCGACATTTCTGTCGGCCAAGGCATCCGCAAGCGTTCGGGCCGACAAGAATGTCGGCGCTCGGATAACTTGGTTCACGGGGAGCCAGCGATCCTTTCGGACCTGCTCGCCGTCTATGAAACCGGGCGGGGCGGGGCGGCTATTTCCCACAGCACTGCTTGAATTTCAGGCCGGAGCCGCAGGTGCAGGGATCGTTGCGACCGACCTTGGGGCCGGAGCGCACCGGCTTGGGCTTCGCTACGGCGGCAGCGGCTTCACTGACGATGGCACTCTGGGCCGCCGCCGGCGCTGGGGTGCCACCGGAGCTGGTGGTGGTCGTGGTGCCACCGTAGGCGCTGGCGGTCTGGTGGACCGTACGCTGCGGCATGTTGCGCAGGAAATTCTCGAACGCCATCATGCTCGAGGCGCTGCGGAAGATGTTGTGGCAGATCTCGGATTTGATGCTGACCATCAAGTCATCGAAGATCTTGAACGCCTCGGCTTTGTATTCGATCAGCGGATCCCGCTGGCCGTGGGCGCGCAGGCCGATGCTGTAGCGCAGGCTGTCCATCTCGTAAAGATGCTCCTGCCAGAGGCGGTCAATGGCGCTCAGGACGGTGTAGCGCTCGACGGACTTGAGGGCTTCCGGTTCCTCGAAGCTGATCTTCAGGTCGTAGGCCTTGCGGACGGCGTCGGCGATGAAGGTGCAGACGGCAAACTGGGCCGGGCTGAGGTGCTCGAACATGGAGCCAGCCACAGGTGCCTCCTTGCCATCGCGGGCGACCCGGCTAAGCTCGCCCTCGGGGATGCCCAGCGGGAAGTTCAGGTTGGCCCAGTCGGCGAGGGCGCGGACCTTCCAGTCTTTGGGGTCGCCTTCGGAGGTCGTGAACGCCTCGACCTTCTGGAGAACCACTTCCTCCATGATGTCCATGAGGCGGTCGCGGACGTCTTCGCCGTTGATGATCTGGTTGCGGAAGCCGTAGATGACTTCGCGCTGCTTGTTCATCACGTCGTCGTACTCGAGCGTCCGCTTGCGCTGCTGGAAGTTGTGTCCTTCGACGCGCTTCTGGGCCTGGCCGATAGAGCGGTTGAGAAGCGGATGCTCCAGTTCCTGACCTTCCTCCAAGCCCATTTTCTCCATGTACTTGACAATCTTGTCGGAGCCGAACAGGCGCATCAAGTCGTCCTCCAGCGAGATGAAGAAGTGCGACGAGCCGGGGTCGCCCTGGCGGGCGCAGCGGCCGCGCAACTGGCGATCAATGCGCCGGGCCTCGTGCCGCTCGGTGGCCAGCACATGCAGGCCGCCCAGGTCGGGGATACCGGGGCCGAGTTTGATGTCGGTGCCGCGGCCGGCCATGTTCGTGGCGATGGTCACGGAACTGCGCTGGCCGGCGCGAGAGATGATCTCGGCCTCCTGCTGGTGGTATTTGGCGTTGAGCACCGAGTGGATGATGCCTTCGCGCTTGAGCATCCGGGAAAGCTGCTCGCTGACTTCGACCGAGACGGTGCCGACGAGAATGGGCCGCCCCGCAGCGTGGACGGTCTTGATTTCGTTAATGACGGCCGTGAATTTCTCGCGCCGGGTCTTGTACACCGAGTCGTTGGCGTCGCTGCGCGCGATGGGTTTATTCGTTGGGATGACGAGCAGGCCCAGTTTGTAGATATCAAAGAACTCCGCCGCTTCCGTCTCCGCCGTGCCAGTCATGCCGGCGAGTTTCTGGTAAAGGCGGAAGTAGTTCTGAATGGTGATCGTGGCGAGGGTCTGGGTCTCGCGCTCGATCTCGACGGCTTCCTTCGCCTCGACGGCCTGGTGCAAGCCATCGCTCCAACGCCGGCCCGTCATCAAGCGGCCGGTATTTTCGTCCACGATGATGACTTTGTTCTCCTGGACGACGTACTGCACGTCCTTGAAGTAAAGCGAGTAGGCCTTGAGCAACTGGGAGATGCAGTGGATGCGCTGGGCCTTGGTCTCGTAATCGGTCTGCACCTTGGTCTTGGCCTCCAGGCGCTTGCGCACATCGGTCTCCGGCCCGGCGTCAATCTCGTGAAGCCGCACCGTGATGTCCGGCAGCATGAAGGCGTCCGGGTCGTCGGGGCTGAGGAAGTTGCGGCCTTTCTCCGTCAAGTCCGCCTCGTGGCCTTTCTCATCAATGCCGAAGAGGAGTTCCTCCTTCTCGGCGTAAAGCTGCACCTTCTTCTGGTCAGAGTGCATTTCCAGCTCCGCCTTGTTCATCAGCATCAGGTTCTCCGGCGCTTCAAGCACCTTCATCAGGCCCTCGGACTTGGGCATGCCGGTCTTGACGCGGAAGAGGAGCAGGCCGATCTCGCGTTCGAGCTCGGCCGGGCTCTTCGGATTGGAGCCGTCGGCGGGACGGAGCTTCTGGATCAGATCCTCGGCTTCCTTGAGGAACCGGTTGCAGAGGCGCTCCTGCGCGCGAACGATGCCCTCGACGAGCGGCTTGAACTTGCCGTAATCGTTGTCCAGCACCGCCATGGACGGGCCGCTGATGATGAGCGGCGTTCGGGCCTCGTCAATGAGGATGGAGTCCACCTCGTCCACGATGGCGTAGTAATGGCCGCGCTGCACCTGCTCCTCCCGGCGGGAGGCCATGCCGTTGTCGCGCAGGTAATCGAAGCCGAACTCGGCGTTCGTCCCGTAAGTGATGTCGCAGTTGTACTGCTCTCGGCGAACGGGAGGCGGTTGGTCGTGCAAGATGCAGCCGACCGTCAGGTCGAGATACTTGTACACCGCGCCCATCCACTCGCCGTCGCGGGCCGCGAGGTAATCGTTGACCGTGACGACGTGGACGCCGTGGCCGGCGAGGGCGTTCAGATAGACCGGCATCGTGGCGACCAGCGTCTTGCCTTCGCCGGTGGCCATCTCCGAAATGCGCCCGCTGTGCAAGGACCAGCCGCCGATGAGCTGCACGTCGAACGGGATCATTTCCCAGAGCAATTCGTGGCCACGGACGACGACCCTCTGGCCGCATAGCCGGCGGCAGGCGTTCTTCACCGCCGCGAAGGCCTCGGGCAAAAGCTCGTTCAAGAGCTGCTGCTCAATCTCAAAAGCCTTGCGCCGCTCGGTCTTGGCCTCGTCCCCGCGCAACTCGGCATCCAGTTGGCGCGTCCGTTCCACAACTTCGTAGTAACCGCGTTGCTTGCGCCCGTCCTCGACCCGCTGCCGGAACTCCGCCGTCTTGGCCCGGAGCTGCTCCTCGGACAGGGACTGGTACTGGAGTTCCAACTCGTTGATCCGGGGCACGACGTCGCGCCGGACGCGCTTCACCTCGCGGTCGTTCTTGGAGCCGACGATTTTCTTGAAGATATAACCGATCATCGCAATGCGTAAAAAATAGTGTCGCAAACGCTACGGGATGGCCGCCCCAGCGTCAAAGCATTCCGGCGTCCGCACCGGAGGCACAGGCGGCTCTCCGTCGTATCCAAGCCGGCGGGTACTTTGGCGTGGGCCGTCCCGGCGCGTAGGACCGGCGTCGCGCCCGGACTCTCGTCACACACTCTCCTTGGAATTTCTGGCGTGAAGAAGTTTGAGGGACGCGGTTTTCGGCGCGACACCGAAAACCACACGCCGGAGGCGTATGCTACCCGAACACACGCCGTCTCCGATATTGGAATTCTGGCTGAGTTCCTCCGTGATGCTCCGGGTTTGGCGCTTGCACCGCCCCTGTGGAGTGTCGCAGTGTTCCGCGATGAAACGAAAACAAACAACTCACTGCTGTCCGGTTAAATAAGCCCGCCACCATTGGCGTTTATGAAAGCCGACCATTGAGATCAGGATTACGGGACGGAAATTATTGAGTTTACGCCTGTTCCGGAGGCATTCGTGAAGGGCAGCCGCTTGGAAAAGTGT
>CAINDV010001365.1 GCA_903847485.1 uncultured Verrucomicrobiota bacterium | reverse complement strand
GCGTTGCGCGCCATCCCGGAGCAATTCGTCCAACAGCGAACGCCCGCTGACTTCGCCTTGCTTTTCCAGACTGATTACATTCTTCTCTTCCATAGGTATCCTGAGGGTTGCGCTGCCATCTTGGGATGGCAGCAGGCTTCTTTTCTCTCCCTCAGGATGCCCTCTTTTCCACCCCCGCCGTCCACAACTTCTGGAAATTTCTCCCCGCCAACCAGGAGATCGTGAGGGAGTAAGCCATGCCAGCAACCACACGAACCATCCGGGTCTTCATCAGCTCAACCTTCAGCGATCTGAAGGCGGAGCGGAATGCGCTGCAGAAGCGCGTGTTACCGCGCTTGAAACGCTATTGCCAGCACCGGGGCTGGAGTTTGAAGAAAAGGCTGAAGGCAGAATGAAGAAGGCAGAATTCTGACTTCGTCGTCCTGCTCGGCGACCGGCACGGGTGGCGTCCGTTGCCCGATGAGATTCCCGCCGCGGAGTTTGAGGCCCTGCGGGCGCGTCTGCCGGCGGCGTTGGCCAAGCGTTGGTATCGGCTCGACGAGAATGCCGTCTGTCCGCTGCCCGACGGGACCGGGCTGGACAAGGGGCGATACGTCCTCCAGCCCCGGACCGGCGAGTTCACGGATTACGACAAGTGGTTTGCCGAGGTCGAAGGCCCGCTGGGCGACGCGTTCCGTCGTGCCGCGCGGGAATTGGGTTTACCTGAGGCTGCCCGCCGCAACTACGAAGCGTCCGCCACCGCCCAGGAAATCCACGCCGGGGACTTGGCTGTGCCGGATGCGCGCGAGCATGTGGCAGCGTTTATCCGCGAAATCCGCACGGCGGACGGACGACCGTTGCGGGAAGCGTTGCCCGACGAGTGGACAGCAGTGGCTTCGCCGCTTGCCGCTGACGCCCATGACGTGCTAGATTCCGGCCATGAGCGGCATCGCTGAAATTGAAAATGCCATTGAAAAACTGCCGGCCCCACAGGTGGATGAACTGGCGGGCTGGCTGGAAACGCTGCGCGTGAGGCGCGCCACGCCCACGCCGGTTGAAAGCTGGTTGGAACATGCGCGCGGGGCCGCTCTTCCCGGCGAGACGACGGCGAAAGTGATGGCCCTTACCCGGGGCGAGGAATGAGCGGATTCCTCTTTGACACCGACGTATTGCCGGACATCGCGACCGCCGATCCTGTCTGGCTCGCGTGGTCGGAAAACCAATTTCGCACGGCTGCCGCGCAGGGCCGATTCTCATCAACCCGATCATCTACGCCGAATTGTCGCCGGCCTTTGGGACCGCTGCCGTGCTGGATCGGTGGCTTGATCCAGCGGTCTTTCAGCGGCTAACGCTGCCTTACCCGGCCGGTTGGCTGGCCGCGCAAGCGTTTGTGAAATACCGGCGCGCCGGCGGAGCCAAGACCTCGCCGCTGCCGGATTTCTACATCGGAGCGCATGCCGCAATTGAGCAGCGGACCCTTGTCACCCGGGACGCCGCCCGGTATCGCACTTACTTTCCGAACGTGAAGCTCATCGCCCCAACTTGATGCAGCATCAGGCGTTCGCCAGTTGCTACTCGTTATCCACCGAATCGAAGGTTGCCACGCCGTCGTCAACGACGGCCAGAAGCGCCTTGATGCGCTGTCAGAATGTCACTACGCAATGATGCCTTATCACTGCTGTCCGGTTAAATAAGCCCGCCACCATTGGCGTTTATGAAAGCCGACCATTGAGATCAGGATTACGGGACGGAAATTATTGAGTTTACGCCTGTTCCGGAGGCATTCGTGAAGGGCAGCCGCTTGGAAAAGTGT
>CAINDV010001364.1 GCA_903847485.1 uncultured Verrucomicrobiota bacterium | reverse complement strand
CTGGCTGGAAAATCCCAACTCCCGGTATTGCATCTCACCGTTGAGGAGAAGACACGCCTCGCCTCGCGGCGGCGTTGGCGCTCTGCACCGGTGCGCCAAGTCGAGCGCGCCAAGATCCTCTGGCACGACCACGCGGGATTGAATCCCACCGCGATCAAGGCCTCGACCACCGTGAGCCGCGTGACCGTTTACAATTGTCTTCGTAAGGCACTGGCGCTGGGCCTAGCAGCGGGACGCAAAGATGCTTTTCATCGCCCAAAAGAGCCGCTCAGCGCCCGCGCCGACGAAGCTTGGAGCGTGCCTCTGGCCTGCACCAAACCCAAAGCGCTCGGTTACGCCGCGGAACTCTGTCCCCGCCGCGCGCGCGCCGCGCAGGTGCGCCAACACGCCGCCGCCGCCGCCCCCCCGAACTTGGCGCGCGCCGCCCAATCCACCGGGCCGAAGATTCTCGCGCAGGAAAAGCTCCCGCCGCACAAGGTCAAGTAGTGCCTGGAAAAACGCGAGCCGGAGTTTGCCGCAAAAAGGAAGGCCGTGCTGATCGTTTATCAGGAGGGGCGGGGGCCAAACCGGGCGGCGGAGCCGGCGGCGGAGTCCGGGGTTGGGGGCGTTACGCCGGCCGGACTCACGGTCTCGATTGACGAAAAACCCGGCGTGCAGGCCCTTGCCAACACCGCGCCGGACTGGCCGCCGGGGGCCGGGAAACATTCGTCGGGGGCGCGGGATTATGAATCCCAACGCCACGGGACGCTTTCGCTGCTCGCGGCGCGGGCTTTGCCGGACGGGCACGTGGTGGCGCGGCCGCGCCGTCGGGAATTCGTGGCCTTGCTCAAGGAGCTGGACGCCCATTGTCCGGCGGCGGCCACCCTCCGCGTTATTCTCGACAATCATTCGGCGCACATTTCCCAAGAAACTTGCGCCTATCTGGCGACGCGGCCCAACCGATTCAAGTATGTGCAGCCCCCCAAACATGGCTCCTGGTTGAACTTGGTGGAGACGCGCTGTGGCAAGCTGGCCCGCACTTTCCTGTGCCCTATCCGGGTGGCTTCCAAAGCGGAGCGCAAAGAACGCATCCTGCTGGGGATTGCGGCAATCAACGCGGCGTCGGTCGTCCACCGGTGGAAGAAGTTCGATCTTCTGATCGCCTGATCTGTAAATGTTTTGCAGAAACGTTACACAGCCATCCCATAGCAACTCATTGTTCAGGATCGCGTTGCGAAAGCACGGATCGTAAAAAGTGAAGGCTTTCGACTATAACTAACCGCAGCATAGTTGGGAATACCAATGAAAGCGTTGTTTATGTATGGTGAACAAGTCAATTCCTATGGGATGGCTGTGGAAACGTTATACTAGTGCGCGTTCAAGGTGAGACTAACGATCCAAGGCCAGGCGCAGATGCTCCGCACCCGGCTTGGCGACATGCGAACTGGCACCGTCCACCACCATGACGATGAAGTCCTCCGGGTGGGCGGCACTGACCTGCGCCAGGAACATTCCCATCGCTTCGGTATTCATGACCGGGCCAATCCGCCAGTCCAGTTCTCCCTCCAGCGGGCTGACCGCGCCGTAAACATATTGAAACTCCCGTTCGTAGCCATTGGCCACCACCGGACGCTGCGGCGCGGGAGCCCAGCAGCGCCGCATCCGCACCCTCCGTCCAAAGCGGG
>CAINDV010001363.1 GCA_903847485.1 uncultured Verrucomicrobiota bacterium | reverse complement strand
GCTGCCGTCGAGGCTCGACAGGAGCCTCGCCCTACCGCTGGGCGACTTTTCAAACACGCTCTTAGAAAGCGGTCGCCAATTGGTTTTCGGGCGGGACTGCGCTGGCGGGTCCGTCGGGGGCCACTGCTTCGGCTGGCGGCGCTGGTGGTGGTGGTGGCGGCGGCGGTGGCGGCGGGGGCGGCAAGGGACCCACGGTTTCCAGGAGACGGTCGGTCTGCACCCGTAGGTGGTCCAACGCCGCCAGCAAGGGTTGGAGCTTCTCGATCCAGCCGGCGGGTGGCGGCCAGCTTTCCAGGGCCAGGGCGGCGCTCGCTTCTTGCAGCGCGACTTCGAGGTTCGCCAGGCCGGTGAGCATGGCGCTGGCGCCTAAGTCAGAACACCCTTGCTTGAGCGGAGTTATCGGCACGCCCGCCGCCCCGCGGAGACCCTGTCCCAAGGCCAGGCAGATGCCCGCCAGGGAAGCGTTGAGTTGGCGCACCAGCGCGGCGAGCTGTTGGCGGTAGGCCGCCTCATCGAGGTTCAGCCGGGCGCGCACTGTTGCGGCGTCTTCGAGTGTCTGCCGCGCAACGATCTCTTTGCGCAAGGCTTCCACCTTAGCCCGGACGGCGGCGGGTTGGATAGGCTTGAGGAGATAATCCCGGATGCGAAGTTTGGCGGCGCGCGCTACCGTGGTGCGGTCGCTGGCAGAGGTGCAAATCATCACGGGCACCGAGCGGAGCCGGGGGTCCTGGCGCATCTTTTCCAGCAGTTCCAGCCCGCTCAGGTGCGGCATCTGGTGGTCAATGAGGCATAGGTCCGGCACCGCTCCCTGAGTCAGCAGGCGCCAGGCCTCCTGGCCATCTTCGGCTTCCACTAACTCGACGCCCGGAAGGGCCCCCAGCGCCCCCCGCAGCAGGAGGCGCGAGGTGACGTCATCTTCGGCAATCAAGATGCGCATGTGAGTAACTCCGGGTTTAGCGACCTAGCCCCAACTTGCGTAACTCTTGCGCCAGTTGGACCTTCGCGATGGGCTTCGCCAGATAGGCATCGCACAGCCCGGCGTAGGCGCTGCAGACGTTCTTCATGTCACTCAAGGCCGTGGTCATGATAATCTTCGCGCCTTGGGTGGAAAGGATGCCCTGAGCCGCCTCCAGCGCACGGATTTCCTTGAGCGCCTGCTGCCCGTCCATCTCCGGCATCATAATGTCCAGACAGATGAGGGCGTAAGGTTCGCCGGCCGCCAAGGCCAGCCGCACGGCCTCGACCGCCTCCTTGCCATGCACGGCAATGTGCGTCGGGCCATAGCGTTTCAGCAACTCCTGCAACAGCAGGCGGCTGGTGAAGTCATCTTCCACAATCAGTGTTTTCATGTAATATGTTTCCATAGGTGTTATTGCGATTTAATGTAAGTGTTCAACTCAGTCTGTAGGCGGGCGAACTGCGCGTCTAACCCCGGCAGCCGCGCGGTGACGGCGGCTAAGTCGCCTTCCCGGGCGGACTGTTCCATGCCGGCGGCTGCCGCGCGCAGGGCCTGGCCGCTGACGGCGGCCGACGCTCCCTTGATGGTATGCGCCTCACGTTCGGCATTAGCAGTCGCCCCGGCGGCCAGCGCCGTTTTCAACGCGACGATGCGCTTGGGGATGTCCTCCAGGAAACCCTCCGCCAGCAGGCGGCCTAAGTCATCGTCGTCCATCAGGCGCAGCCGCAAGTCCACTAAGTCGAACACGGGTAACTCTAAGTTGTCGGCGGGGCGCGGACATTCTTGTCCGCTGCGGGAGCTGTCCGCCTCGGCTGGAGCGCGGACATTCTGTCCGCTTGGAGGAGCTTCGTTCGTCGTGGGAGGCGGACAAGAATGTCCGCGCTCCACTGGCGGACCTGCTGGTCCGCTGGGGGTAGCTTCGTGCGTCGTAGGTGGCGGACAAGAAGGTCCGCGCTCCGTTGGCAGCCATTGCTCTAACACTTGGGCCAGGGCCGGGAGGGTGACGGGCTTGGGCACATAACCGTCCATACCGGCCGCCAGGCACATTTCCCGGTCGCCTTTCAGGGCGCGGGCGGTCATGGCAATGATCGGCAGGGGAGAGCGGGATGAAGGATGAAGGGTGAAGGATGAAGGATGAAAGGGAAGGGCGGCGGCACCTTCCTTAGTTGCTGGGCCGCTGCTCACGGCTAACTCATAACTTCTAACTATTCGGGTGGCCTCCAGGCCGTCCATCTCCGGCATCTGCACGTCCATCAGGACTAAGTCGTACGGCAGCGTGGCGAGGGCGTGGAGGGCTTCTACGCCGTTGGCGACGGTGTCCGCGCGCAGCCCCAGCTTTTTCAGGAACGCGGCGGCGACTTGTTGGTTGGTGATGTTATCTTCGGCCAACAGGATGCGGAAGGTTTTCCGCCGGAACTCAGTGACTGACTGGCTCTCCCCGCCGCGTGAGGTCACGCGGCCGACACCGTCCCCGGCCCGACTGTAGGCCGGGTCCCCTGACCCGGCGGCGGAACCCCTCACCCCGCCCCTCTCCCCATCCGATGGGGAGAGGGTGCCCGCTAGGGCGGGTGAGGAGGCGGTTGGCTGAGTCAGGCCACGGAGTAAGTCCGCCTTCCGCGCCGGCTTGGTCAGGCAGACGGCAAACCCACTG
>CAINDV010001362.1 GCA_903847485.1 uncultured Verrucomicrobiota bacterium | reverse complement strand
TTGAATTACGACAAGGCTGAGGGAAAACCGTATTTCCATCCCCTGAGCACGGTTGACGGTTCGGTGTTGACGTGGCTGAGGCCGGGAGATCATCCCTGGCACAGGGCTTTGTGGTTCTCCTGGAAGTATATTGACGGTTTGAATTACTGGGAAGAGGACGGTAAGACGGGCTGGTCGGAGGGGCGCACGGAGTTGACTGGGGTTAAGGTAAGCGCCGCGGCGGATTTTTCAGCCAGGATTGAAATGACGTTGAGTTATCATCCGCCGGAAAAGGAGGAAGTGCTGTCGGAGAAGAGAGTTATCGAGGTGAGTGCGCCGCAGGCTGATGGCTGTTACCGGATTGACTGGGCATCAAGTTTTGTTACTGCGGCGAGCAATGTGGTGTTGGGGAGAACTCCAATTCCAGGGCAGACGAATGGTGTGGCGTACGGAGGGTACGCCGGATTGTCGCTGCGCATGGCGAAAGAGACCCAGGGGTGGACGTTTGTTGACAGCGAAGGGCGTGAGGGTGCGGCCATACATGGCAAAAAATCCGAGTGGGTAAACGTCAGCGGCAAATTCGCTGAGGGTAGCGGAGGCGTGGCGATTTTGAGTCATCCTGCGAATGTGAGGCAACCGTCGTCCTGGTATGTTGCCAAAGACATGCCGTACTTCAGTCCTGCCGTTCTGTTTGATGAACCGCTTGTGCTGGAAAGGGGTAAGGTGCTGGAGTTGAAATACAGGATTCTTATTCACGGGGGGGGCTGTTGACAGGGCTTTGATGGGGAATGAGTGGAAGCGCTATGCCGATGTGAGGTAGAGAGCTGTACAGGAGAATTATATGAGCAAGATATCGCGGAGAAGATTTCTCAAAGGCGCTTCCAATGGCGGTTACCACGATTTGGGCAGTGCGATGATATTCGCGCAGATGGGCAAGGCATTTGCAGAGGCCTTGCTGGCTTTACAGAAATAAACAAGGAGATTCCTGAGAAGCAGTAATCAGGAAAAGGAGAAATGAAAGCAAACTAATGAAAACAAAATATCGAATTGGATGCACCCTGATGGCATTTGCAATGCTGATGAGCATTGAAGTCCGGGGAAACGAAGCTCCCCTGCCTGATCTGACGAAAGGAACGGTCGGCATTGACCGATCGCTCACTTACAACCTCGGTGCCACAGGCATGCGGGGGTGGATCTATACCCCGCACTGGGCCCAAAACATCGCCTACCTGGACGCCATGCAGGGACGGACGACCGGATCCAGCCGACAAATCCTGGTCACCCATGTCGGCGACAAGTCGCCGGCGGATGGGGTGATGAAGGTTGACGATGTGATCCTGGGCATCGACGACCAACCGTTCACCGATGATGCCCGCAAGGCCCTCGCCAAGGCGATCCAGGAAGCCGAAAAGGAACCGCTGAAGGAGACAGGTTCTAACAATAACGAAGCCGGGAAGAAAACCCGCAGCGGCCATCTGGCGCTGCTGCGCTGGCGGGCGGGAAAGACCGAGACGGTGGAGCTCAAGATGCGGGTGCTCGGGACTTACAGCGCCACGGCGCCCTACAACTGTCCCAAGTCGGCGAAGATCCTGGAGGAGGCCTGCGCGGCGCTGCAGAAAGAGACCGGCATGTGGCAGGAGATCAGCGGTCTCGCCATGCTGGCAACCGGCGATCCCCGCTTTCTGCCACAGATCAAGGCGATCGCCCAGGCGGTCGGACCGCCGACACTCAAATATGACAAGGCAAAAGAAGTGAGCGTATGGCACATGGGGTACCAAGGTATCTTCCTGTGCGAATATTATCTGCTCACCGGCGACAAGGCGGTGGAACACGCCATCCATGAGATCGCCGTCACCCTGGCCAGGGGCCAGAGCATGTATGGCACCCTGGGACACGGCATATCCGATCTGACCGATCAGGGTAAACTTCATGGTTCCATACCACCCTATGGTCCGGTGAACCAGGCGGGTTTGACGGCCAACCTCGCGATCATCCTGGGCAAGCGTTGCGGGGTGAAGGATCCGGAGGTCGATGCCGCCGTGGTGCGGGCTAACGGGTTCTTCGGCTATTACGTCGACAAGGGAACGATTCCGTACGGAGAACATGAACCGTGGTATTTCCATGAAAACAATGGCAAGAGCGCCATGTGCGCCGCCTTGTTCGGTGCCCAGGCCGACCGGATCAAAGAGACCCAATATTTCACCAAGATGTGTGTTGCCGCTTATCCCAACACCGAAACCGGACATACCGGCCAGGGTTTCAGTTATCTGTGGCGCATGGTGGGTGCCAATATGGGTGGACCCTTGGCGGCAGCGGCATTCTTCAAAGAGATGTCCTGGCACTTCGATCTGGTGCGGCGTTGCGACGGGACCTTCACCTATGATGGCGGCGAGCAATACGACCCCGGAACAACCGACGATAACACATATTACGGCAAAAGCAGTTATAATGGCGTGAGTCCGAATGCGTGTTATGTCCTGGCGTATGCCGCGCCCTTGAGAAAACTCTGCATCACCGGCAAGGACATGAAACCTGTGACCGTGGGAAATGAGTCGAAAGTTCCAGCCTGGCTGACCAAACAGGAGGTGGCTGACGCCATCGCCGCCGGGCGTTTCGACCTGGAGCGCAAGAAAATGAGCGCTCAAGAACTGGCCGCAGCCCTGGGCAACTGGTCGCCCATCGTCCGTCTATGGGCTGCGGAGGAACTGGCCAAGCACCCGGAAGCGCAGGCCATGGTGCCGCAGTTGATCACGGCGGCGGAGGGCACCAATGCCCGCTTGCGCCTGGGCGCCTGCGAGGCTCTCCATCAACTCAAGGCCCAACAGGCCCTAACCGTTTTCGTCCGCCTGCTCTATCATGAGGATCGTGGCCTGCGTTTCCTGGCGGCCCGGGCTATCAAGGATCTGGGTGGCTCGGCGCAACCGGCCCTGAACGACATCCTCAAGGCGTTTGTCGATACCGCAGAACCGCTCGTGCCGGTCAACTTCGCCGATCCCATCCAATTCGCCCATGGTCAACTGATTCCCGCCTTGTTCGCGGGCGGGCTGACCGACGCCCTCAAACAGGCGGATCCCAAGTTGGTCCTCATGGCGACACGTGTGGCGTCCAAAAACGCTGACAACATGGCGCGTTCCCACCTGGGTAAATTTATCGAAAACCTGACGGTGGACGAAGTAAAGATCTTGGTACCGGACATCGTGGAACTTGCGACGTCGCATGGTCCGGCCGACACCATGTTCAGCAGGGAGATCCGCGTGAGCGCATTCAAGGTCTTGGCGAAATACCATTTTCAAGAGGGCATTAGGGCGGCACCCCTGGTTGCGAAAGGCAAATACGGTTGTCACAACGCAGTGGAAATCATGGCGGCACTCGAAACCTATGGTTCTGCCGCCCGCGAAATCATCCCGGATCTCAAGAAACTCATCGTCGATTACAAAGAGCTCCTCAAGACATGGCAGTTTCCCGACACCACCATCCCTGCCGTCGAACACGCCATCAAAGTCATCGAGGCCGCCAAGGATCACCCACCATTATTGAGTGCCGGATCCACCCCGACGATGGCGAAAGATCCCAGGAAATGAACGCAATGAGAATGACAAAACAAATGATGAATGGAAGAAGGACGACCCGCACGGCGCGTTGCCTGTTGCTGGCACTAATGATTTCCGCATGGGCTGATCAACAGGTGGTGTGCGCGCCGGCGGCGACGGTTCTTTGGTATCAACAAGCGGCTGCGAAATGGGAGGATGCCATGCCGGTGGGCAATGGCCGGCTGGGTGCCATGGTGTTCGGAGGGACGGCCGAGGAGCGGTTGCAATTGAACGAAAGCACGCTGTGGGGCGGCTTGCCGCACGATTACTCCAACCCCGGGGCCGGCCAGCATCTCGCAGAACTGCGCCGCCTCATCTTCGCCGGTAAGATCAATGAAGCGGAAGAACTCGGCCAGAAAATGTTAGGGAACCCCAAGTGTCAGCGGCCCTATCAGCCATTGGGCGACCTGCGCCTGCGCTTTCCAGGCCATGAAAAAGCCGAGCAATATGTGCGGAGCCTCGACCTGGATCAGGCGCTGGCCACGACCACCTATCGGATCGGCGGGGTGGACTTCAAGCGCGAGGTGTTCATCTCGGTGCCCGACCAGGCGCTGGTCATGCGTCTGAGCAGCAGCAAACCCGGCCAGATCACCATGGATGTGGGACTTGATACTCCGCATCCCGGCATCCAGGCACAGGTCATGGGCAAGGACACTCTGCGCCTGGCAGGCCAGATCCCGCCTAGGGCAGGGAGTAAGAATTGGAGTTCCGGCTGGGACGAGCCCGGGTTGAAGTTCGAGGCCAGGGTGCGGGTGTCAAGCGATGGCGGCACCCTTGAGGGTGCGGCGGACCAACTGAAGGTGCGCGATGCCAATTCGGTGACGCTGGTCCTGTGTGCGGCCACCAGTTTCAAGAACTATCAGGATGTGAGCGCCGACCCCGGGGAGCGGGTTGATCAAGCCATGTCCGCAGCCTGCGCCAAGACCTTCGCCCAACTGCTTCAGAATCATCTAGCGGACTATCAGCCACTGTTCCGACGGGTGGCCGTGGACCTCGGCACGAGCCCGGCCGCCGCCCGCCCGACCGACCGGCGCATTGCGGGATTCACGCAGGATGGCGATCCGGCCTTGGTGGCGCTGTATTACCAGTTCGGGCGCTACCTCCTGTTGTCATCATCGCGGCCGGGTGGCCAGCCCGCCAACCTGCAAGGCATCTGGAACCAGGAACTCTGGCCGTCGTGGAGCAGCAAATGGACGCTCGATATCAACCTCGAGATGAATTACTGGCCGGCGGAAGCAGGCAATCTGACTGAGTGCCAGCAGCCCCTGTTCGATCTCATCGAGGATCTAACCGTAGCTGGCCGCAAGACCGCCAAGGAGTTGTATGGCTGCCGCGGCTCGGTGGTTCTCATCAACACCGACCTATGGCGCGGTGCCGCCCCGGTGGACGGATGCTGGGGACTTTGGCCCATGGGTGGCGTCTGGCTGGTGCAACACCTCTGGGATCATTACGCATTCTCGGGCGACCATGAGTTTCTCCGGAAGCGGGCCTATCCGGCGATGAAGGAGTCGGCGCAGTTTGTCCTGGATTTCCTGATAGAAGCGCCGCCGGGAACCGCCTGCCCCGGCGCGCTGGTGACCAACCCATCCTATTCGCCTGAGAATTACTACATACTGCCTGCCGGAGGTGACGGCTGCTTCACATACGCGGCCACCATGGATCTGCAGCTCATCGGCGACCTGTTCGACCGCTGCATTGCGGCTGCCGCCATCCTCGGCCTGGACGCTGATTTCTCGCAACAGTTGGAGGCCGCGCGCCGGCGCCTGCCGCCGCTGCAGATCGGCAAGCAGGGGCAATTGCAGGAATGGATCGGCGATTGGGACATGACCGCCCCGGAACAGGGCCACCGCCACTTGTCGCACCTCTATGCCATGATGCCTGGCCAGAGCATCACTCCGCGCGAGACACCGCGCTTTGCCGCGGCGGTCCGCAAGTCGCTCGAAATGCGCGGCGATGGCGGCATGGGCTGGAGCAAGGCGTGGAAGGTCGGCCTGTGGGCACGCCTGGGAGAGGGCGATCGCGCGTTGTCCATGATTGAGGGGCTGATCAAGGAGAGCACCTTGCCAAGTATGTTAGACAATGGTCCGCCGTTCCAGATTGACGGCAACTTCGGTGGCTGTGCCGGCATCGGCGAAATGTTATTGCAGTCGCGGGCTGCGGGCGAAGCCACCCTGGATGATGACAGCGGCAAACTCCGCGGCGGATCCAGCAGCGCTGCCACCATCGAGTTGCTTCCCGCATTGCCCAAGGCATGGCCGACGGGGAGCGCCCGCGGCTTGTGTGCCCGGGGTGGGTTTGAAGTGGATTGCACGTGGCGCGACGGCCGGTTGACCGAGGCGACGATTCGATCCAAGCACGGCGGCGCATGCCGGATCCGCTACCGCGACAAGTTGATCACTCTCGATACCAAGGCCGGCCAGAACTACCGCCTGAACAGCGAGTTGAAATACTAAACCATTCACCATGCAACAAACCACCATGCAACACACCACCATGCAACACACCACCATGAAACACACCACCATGAAACATCCCATGATCGCCGGCCTCGCCGTGATGGTTGCATCACTCACCGTTCAAGGAGCGGAACCCAAGACCGGGCCTGACACACCAGC
>CAINDV010001361.1 GCA_903847485.1 uncultured Verrucomicrobiota bacterium | reverse complement strand
GCTGCGGGCGACGCTCATCGCGCTGCGGGCACAACGCGTCGGGCATCTGAGCTGGCCCGTCCTCTTCGAACAGTCGGCCCGTCACCCCGCCTTCCCCTTCCGCCTCCTCACCAAAACCACCACCATATGAAAAGACCTTGCCGAAGCAACGCCACCGCGCCGGGTTCTAGGCGGTCGGAAGCGATGCTCTAACGCTAACCGCCGCTGCCACCGCCAAAAGATGGGAATTCACCCCGAAACCGGCGATCACCCCGATGCATACCGGCGCGATCAACGAGTGGTGACGGAATTCCTCACGCGCATGGACATTCGACAGGTGTATCTCAAAGGTTGGCACGCCGACGGCGGAGATGGCGTCCCGGATTGCCACGCTCGTGTGGTGTAGTCCGCCGCGTTCGGGACGATGATGTCCGCCTGTCCCCGGGCCTGCTGAATCCAGGTGACCAACTCGCCCTCGTGCTTCGACTGCTGGAAGTCCACCTCTGCGTCGGTGACGGACGCTCGCAGCCGCACCTGGGCTTCGATCTCGGCAAGGGTGGTCGTCCCGTAAACCCCCGGCTCGCGCTGCCCGAGGAGGTTCAGGTTCGGTCCGTTTAAGAACAGGATTGTCATCCGGGCGGGAGACTAGCATTCCGCCGGGGCTTGTCTATGTGATTTGCCGCCCCCGCCAGCAGCCAGCCCAGCAACGCGAACGCCAGCCAGGCCGTCGCCGGGATGTAGAGACCGAACTCGAAGAGGCTTTGCGCGGCCCACCCCAGCACTCCCAGCCAGACCGCCAATCGCGGCCAGTCCGGAGCGCCGGTCCCTCGTGGATAAGCGCCGACCAACGCCAGCAACATGAACCCTCCGTAGGCCAGCAAGCCGGGAATCCCGGAATCCGATCCCTGCTGTAGGTAATCGTTATGCGCCATGCGCGCCATCTCGGCGTCCGGCCGTTTGATCCGCTGGTAAACGACCCCGAAGGTTCCCGGCCCGCTGCCGAGCCACGGATGGTTGCTCACCGTTTGCGCCGCCGCCCGCCAGTAATCAAACCGGGCACCCACGCTGGTAGCTCCTTTTTCGAAGAAGGCGGCGTACCTCCAGAAGAAGCCCACCAAGCCCGCCGCCAACACCAAGCCGACCAGCGTCAGCTTCCAGCGCCGGGCAAACCGCACATGCAGCAGCGCCATCAGGCCCACAAGCAACATCACCAGCCAGCCGCCTTTCGACCCCGACCAAACCAAACACGCCAGCGCCGCCAGCGCCAACGCCGCCATCAGGAACATCCGCGCGCCGGCGGTCAGCCACGCCTTGAGCGACCACAGAAACCCCAGCGACCCCGGCAGCATCAGCAGAATAACCGTCGCCAGCGTGTTCGGGTAAAACAGCGTGCCGAAGATTCGTCCGCTGGTCATGCGCTTCATCAGCTCCGGCGGAACTTCTTTCATCTGCGGTTGGACGTAGAGCAGGAAATGCTCTCGGCTCTCAGCCAGGCCGCCGAAGTGTTGCTCCAGTCCAGACCCCAGCACGACCGCGAAGCCCGCCAGTAATACCAGCCAAAAACCCGCCAGGTTCCGCGCCCCACCCAGGCTCGCGTAGCCGAGGTAAAAGCACAGCGCCGCTGCCGTGAACTGCGCCAGCGCCCACCGGGTTAGTTTGGCGTCCACCGTCCCCGTGGCTGCGAGCCACTGCCAGCCCAGCCATACCAACGGCAGCCAGAACGCCAGTTTGCGGAAACCTTGCGCCTCCAGCCTGAAGCCTTGGGCCTTCGCCGCCCCCGCTCCCAGCATCGCCACGCCCAGCAGCAGCGGATACGCCAGCCCCACCGGCCAGGGAAAGAACGCCCATTCCCACGGCCCCTGCGGCGATTCCAGCAGCGCGCCGAGGATGACCGGATTGCCAAACTTCACCAGCGCCAGCCCCAGCAGCGCGCCGAACGCCGCCGGAAAGAGGCGGCTGATGCGTGAAATGGCGGGCGGTGGCGGGTTCATGGCTGATACCGGATACGGTGGCCGGCCGGGCTACAGGGACAGCTTGAGCAAGCTGACTTCCAACACCAGCGGCTCCTGCGCGTTGGTCGTGAGTAAACGCTGGGCGCGGTCAATTACCTGCAAATTCTCCATCGCTTGGCGGGCGCTGATCCGCTTCACCACCGCCGCCGATTCCCTCAACTCCGGGAAATGCAGCAGCTCCGTGCCCGCCGTTAGCGTTCCCAGCCAGACATCGCGCAGCCACATCTGCACCAGCGCCAGCAAATCCGCCCGCCGCAGCCGGTATTCCGCCTCCACCGCCGCGTCCAATTCCTTTTCCCAATGATCAAGCGTCGGCGCTTCGATGTCATGCTCCGCGTATTTCGTCAGCGGCGAACGCTCCTTGAGCACCGCTTCCACCTCCGCCTTGACCTCGGCCAACCGCCCCGCCACCACGCCCAGCAGCCGATAGCGCCCGATCAGACTCTTCTGGTCCGCCGCCGCTGCGAATTTGCCCAGCCATTCCCGCTGCGCCGGCTCCAACCGCCGGACGCCGTCGCCGCCAAAATTTAACCGCAGGCACCGGGAAAGAATCGTTTCCAACAACCGCTGCGGATCGGTCGTCAACAGGATGAGCACCGACTTGGCGGGCGGTTCCTCCAGCGTCTTGAGGAAAGCGTTCGCCGCCTGCGCGTTCAGCCGGTCGGCGGCGACCACGACGCCCACCTTGTATTCCGCCTCGGTGGATTTGAGATTCATCTCGTGCATCAGGCCGCGCATCTGGTCCACCGTCACCACGCGCAACTTCGACTCCGGCCGCACCCAATGCACATCGGAGTGCGACCCGCCCGCGATCTTGCGGCAGCTCAGGCAGGCATCGCAGCAATCCACCGGCGGCTGCCCCGCCACCACGCCCGCCTCCTCTTCGCGCCGGCGGTCACAGTTCAACACCTTGGCCAGGGTGCGCGCCAGCGCCTCCAATTCCGCCAGGTCGTGCCCGGTGAAGAGGTAAGCGTGGCCCAAGCGCCCGCGCTCCAGACTGCGCTGAAGCAAGCCGACGCCCTGCTCGTAAACGGTGAAATCGCCGAAAGCCATTGCGCCGCGAATGATATGGCCCGCCACGCAGAAGGTAAGGCAAAACTGACATCCATTCCGCCCCGCCGCCTCCCGGAACGCCGCCCCCGCTCCGGCGCGAACCGATCCGCGGCACCCAACACAGGCCGGAGGTCGGCGCTCCGATGCGGGCGCAAGGCATTCGTGTTATCCATGGTCGTTTGGTTGAATTGCCAAGGACACGGTCCCCCCGCTGCGAGCGGGGCAGACGGTGGCGGAAGTCCGGGTGAGGAGGCTGGGCCTTGCGGAGCGATGGTGCCGAGGAAGTACGCTTCAGCAGTTCTGCCCATGAACCTGCCAGGGCTGATCTCGGTTCCAGCGCTCGGGGCAGCTCTTGCGTCGGGCAATTTTTCAGGTTGGCGGGACATGCGTTGGGGCGACT